>NZ_CP157005.1:1222000-1527500 GCF_039904985.1 Methylomonas sp. AM2-LC | reverse complement strand
ATAGGAACGAAAGGGTTCATCCGCTTAATGGCAACGAATGTAACGTATGGCTATAAATTTTCAAAATTGCAAAAAACGATATATTTATCTATTCTGCGGCTTTACCATACTCTTAGCACATGCATAGATAGACTATTTTTAAGCGCCTTTTTCACTAAAACCCCTAGGTCATGAAATAATGTAGAACTTTGACTTAATTTGTGGAGAAAGGGCATGTACAAAATTTTAGGGTTTTGTTGGCTGATTTTGCTATCCAGCACTGCATTTGCTCAATCGGCAGAGGGCATACATATTAAACAACTGGCCGAACAAGGAGACGCCTTAGCACAAGCAAAGCTGGCATCTTTGTATTTATTAGGCCGAGACGGCTTGGAAAAAAATGAACCGCAAGCTGCAGACTGGATGGAAAAAGCGGCAAAGCAAGGCTTGGTTGATGCTCAAGTAGCTATAGCCGCCATGTATGATAGAGGCATGGGTGTGAATGCTGATCGAGATAAAGCCACTGCCTGGTATGAAAAGGCTGCCGCTAAAGGCCATGCAACTTCTTTGGCTATCCTTGGTAAGAACGATGCCGCCAAAGGCAGTGTACAATTTAATTATCAAGCCATGCGTCTAAGTGCTGCGAAAAGCATACCCAGTGAATACGCAAAAAAATTTTTAACTTCTAAATAATAAAAAATGACTATCAGAACCCGCTTTGCGCCTAGCCCTACCGGTTATTTACATGTTGGCGGTGCTCGCACCGCATTATTTTCCTGGCTATATGCCCGTAAACATGGCGGCCGCTTTATTTTACGAATTGAAGATACTGATCTGGAACGCTCCAGCCAAGAATCTGTGAACGCCATTCTAGAAGGCATGACCTGGTTAGGACTGGAATACGACGAAGGTCCATTTTATCAAACCCAGCGTTTTGATCGATACAAACAAGTTATTGAACAACTACTGGCTCAGGGAGACGCTTACTATTGTTATTGTAGTCGCGAGGAACTGGACGCTTTGCGTGAACAACAAATGGCGAACAAAGAAAAACCGCGCTATAACGGCAAATGTCGGCAAGGCGCTGAAAATAGCGGCGAACGTGTAGTACGCTTTAAAAATCCAGAACAGGGTGAAGTTGTCATTGATGACTTGGTGAAAGGCCGGATTGTGGTGGCCAATAAAGAACTGGATGATTTAATCATTGCACGTTCTGATGGCACGCCTACTTACAACCTGACCGTGGTAGTGGATGATATGGATATGGGGGTTACACATGTAATTCGCGGTGATGATCATGTCAATAACACCCCTCGGCAGATTAATATCTTACAAGCCCTTGGTGCCCAGTTACCGATTTATGCGCATGTACCAATGATTTTAGGTTCTGATGGCGCACGACTCTCGAAACGACACGGTGCAGTGAGTGTAATGCAATATCGAAATGACGGTTATTTACCCGAGGCACTGCTAAATTATCTGGTACGTCTGGGCTGGTCGTATGGCGATCAGGAATTATTCAGCCGAGATGAAATGATACAGTTATTTGAGCTGGAAAAAGTGAATGTATCCGCCTCAACCTTTAATACCGAAAAGCTGTTGTGGTTGAATCATCAATATCTGATGAATAGTGATCCGGCATTGGTTGCACATCATCTCAGTTGGCATATGGGCGAACTGGGTATTGACCCAAGCACTGGCCCTGACTTAAGTGAGGTAGTTAAAGCACAACGCGAACGCTGTAAAACACTGGTGGAGATGGCCACACAAAGCGTCTATTTCTACAAAGACTTCAACTCTTACGAAGAAAGTGCAGTAAAAAAGCATTTTAAAACGGGTAGTGACACGGTTTTACAGCATTTACTGACTGAATTTAGCAGCGTCGAAAACTGGGAAGCGGAAACTTTGCATCAAATTGTGTTGCATAGTGCTGAACAATTACAATTGGGACTCGGCAAAATTGCCCAACCTTTACGTATTGCTGTCTGTGGCAGCGGTGTATCACCTGCTATTGATATTACCCTAAGCTTGTTAGGAAAACAAAAAACCCTAAACAGAATTGAGAAGGCGCTTGAGTTTATAAAATCAACAATTATCACTGGACAATCATAAAAATATCAGTATAATTATTGGACTCAACTACGGGGCCATAGCTCAGCTGGGAGAGCGCTTGCATGGCATGCAAGAGGTCAGCGGTTCGATCCCGCTTGGCTCCACCAATTAGTTGTATGTTTTAAAGTCTTAGTCCCCATCGTCTAGTGGCCTAGGACACCGCCCTTTCACGGCGGTAACGGGGGTTCGAACCCCCCTGGGGACGCCAACTTTATTTATGGAAATTTTTCATAAAAAAACTTGCAAACAATTGGCTGTAAAGTATTAAAAAACGTCTTAGTCCCCATCGTCTAGTGGCCTAGGACACCGCCCTTTCACGGCGGTAACGGGGGTTCGAACCCCCCTGGGGACGCCAATTTTTATCACATCACTCTGGCTTGAGTTAGTCAGCAATCAACCATCTGGTTGATTGAAGCATCGACTTAACAAAAAAAGACAAGCCAGATGTTTTATCTATATAAAAGCCAAAAACAGCCGCGCCCTTACACCTCTAAATAAAGCTGCCAATTACTTTCCAACGAATCTTAGCTATCGCTTCAAGCAAAGCATTACGTGAGCGCTTATGACTATTAAGGTAACCATGCTAATATTTCTAAACGATCTTAAAAGCCATCACTTTTAAAAAAGGTTAATTAGAATAGAAGAAATTGACTGTTGCCAATATTACTGCAGAAGAGGGTGTGAATTGAATACAGCTCTAAATTAAGCTGTATAATTGGCGGAGCGGACGGGGCTCGAACCCGCGACCACCGACGTGACAGGCCGGTATTCTAACCAACTGAACTACCGCTCCGCAGCTGGAAGATGGGCATTATACAGCAATTCAACTATTAGTCAACAATATTCAACAGTAGCGTATGACACAGCATTCTGCATGCCCGTTATGTGGAGAAAAAAACAGCAGCGACTTTGCTCAGGACAAATTTCGCAACTATCTACGCTGTCAAACTTGTTTGCTGGTGTTCGTACCTGTACATCAACACTTGGACCGCCTAGCAGAAAAAAAAATCTATGATCTGCATCAAAATACTAGCAACGATCCAGGTTACCGGAGTTTTTTATCTCGTTTGGCGATTCCACTACTGGCAAAACTAGCCTACCCTGCACATGGACTGGATTTTGGCTGCGGCCCTGGGCCACTATTAGCAGAATTGTTTATGGAAGCCGGGCATCAGGTTGATTTGTATGATCCCATTTATGCCAATCATCCTAACTATTTAAGACAGCAATATGACTTTATTACTTGTAGCGAAGTAGTCGAACACTTTCGTCAACCCGACGTGGAATTCGCAAACCTTTTCAGACTATTAAAACCGCTCGGATACTTAGGTTTGATGACGAAAATGGTGATTGATGCAGCAGCATTTAAACACTGGCATTATAAAAATGACTTAACTCACATTTGTTTCTTTTCCAGACCCTGTTTCGAATATCTGGCTCTACACTATCATTGCGGTATTGAGTTTATTGGGGCAGATGTGATTATTTTTAAACGCCTGGATTAAACATTGGCAACCTAAACTTACTGATTTTTCACACCATGCGGCACATGCGCGGCAGCCACCTGATGTAATTGTGCAGATTCGCAATGCCCAGTTTGATCATCGAAGAATATATCCGCACCAAACGCTTTTAAAAACGGCCCTTTCGGCATACCTCCCAAAAACAAGGCCTCATCAATACGTATATCCCATGCCCTAAAAGTACGCACCACTCGCTCATGCGCGGGAGCAGAGCGCGCGGTGACTAAAGCGGTTCGGATAGGCGACTGCTCAGCATCAAAATGGCTTTGTATGCGGTACAAGGCGCTCAAAAAAGCTTTTAATGGCCCATCAGACAAAGGCTTATGCGCCTGTAAACGTTCATTATCCGTAAATGCCGTCAAGCCATGCTGTTGATAAATACGTTCGGATTCATCCGAAAACAGTACTGCATCGCCGTCAAAAGCAATGCGAAGTTGCGCTGACGGCTTAACAGCCGCACCCGAAACGATGGTAGCTGCGGCATAACCCGCTTCTAACGCTTTTCTAACATCTTCTGCGTTGGCAGATAAAAACAAGTGCGCACCAAATGCTGGTATGTATTCATAAGGAGAGACGCCACTAGTAAAAGCTGCACGACTGATCGCTAATTGATAGTAATTGATGGCATTAAATATTCTTAAACCGGTATCGGCACTATTTTGTGAAAGTAAAATAATTTCAACCAACGGAGCTGCCGGAAATGCCTGATTAATATCCAGAAATTTTTTAACCAGAGAAAAGCCAAAACCTGGTAACAGAATCTCATTTTCGTGTTCAATTTGATAACGACAGAATGCGGCCTTGCCCTGTGTTTCAAAAATTGCATGCGACTCATCCAGATCAAATAATGCCCTGGAAGAGATGGCGACCACCAGTTTTTCGTTTTCCATTCATCTGCTCATGTTAATTCTAGTCAGCGTTTGCAGTTACCCGTGCCACCCATACTGAATCCAGATTAAGTGATTTTTTTATTTTAGCTGCATAGCCAGCTGCTTCATATTGGCTTTTAAAACCATCAACACTTAACCTATACCAGACTTCGCCCTTGGACTCGGACTTACTTACTTTTACAGCAACGCCCTTACTGGCATATTCTTCAGCCTTACGTTTAGCATACCAATCCTGTCTAAACGCAATCAAATTAACGGCCCAGTTTTCTTCAACCACTACTGGTTTTTTCTTTTCTAGCTTGGGTGCTGTAACAACGGTTTGCAGCTTACCTTTTTCAAGATTACTGACTTTTGTTTCCAAAGATTCAATAGCGTTTCCCATCTGCATAATTTGCGTGGACAATTCAGCTAATTTTTTACCGGCATCACCCGCCGCTTCGCCACTGGCCTTGGCGGAACCTGTTTCACCAGACAGCATTTTTTTAATCTCAGCCAACTGGTTACTGGTTACACTATCAGCAAGCGCTAAACCATCCAATTCTTTGCGTAACATTTCTTTATCGGCAGCTTCGCTGGTGGGAGCCCCCGTAACCTGCTCTTGCAACTTACCAATAATTTGTAAAACTTCAGTCGCCTGAGTTTTGGCAATATAGTTCTGAATGGCCAAACCAGCGCCCAGCAACAGTGCTACAGCAGCCAAACCATTAGCAACATAGGCTGAAACAGGCTTTTGCTGACTAAACGCATCAACGCTACGTTTGGTTTTCTTTTGTTCCGTTTGCAAACTCTCGATTGAACCCAAACATGTCACCAGCTCTTCCTTGCCCGCTTTTTCCGTCATTTCCTGTTTAAAAGCCAATTGCTGTTTTTTTAATACCATTAATTGATTATTGAGCGTTGCACACTGACTCGTTAGAGCCGCCAACTCACCACTATAATCAACTGCCGCCACATTTGCTTGAACTTCAGGAGCGGCTATTTTCGCTTCAGGCAGAGGCACATTTTGAGGTTCTAACTGCGGATTAGGTTCCTGAACCACATCACCCTCTGCAAAAATATCTATATCGTCTAACGATAGGTCAGAGAGAGTATCGTCCTTAAACAAATCTATTTCAGGCTCAACACTAATTTCAGGTTTGGCTATTATTTCTGGTAAATCAGAAACATCCACGGGTGTTTCGGGTTTTTTTACCGGCTTAATATCATCATCGTCTGCGGATATATCAAACTCAGCCAGTAAATCATCAGGCACGCGTCGATTTACAGCCTCATTAGCCTGAGCAATAACCACATCAGGCTCATCAACACTTTCTGGAAATAAGTCGGCATCCTCTGCAAATACCAACGGTTCAGCGTCTATTTGATGAGCGCTAGACTCATCCCACTCTTCCTGGTCGTCAAAATCAAAACTTTCTACTTCATCCCTCTCGTCTTGCTTAGTATCCTGTTCACTTATTTCTGCAGCATCTGCAAACTCATCAATTTCGTCAACATCGATGTTCATTTTAGTATTTTCATCAATATCATTTGCCATATAGACATCAAATTCGGCAAATTCATCCCCATCAAGATCAATAGCGTTATCTTGAAAGTTGTCTCCCATCAATAACCGGTCTATAGCATCATCATCGTCGGCATCAATCATCTCCACATGCTGTGAGGTATTCACATCACTCGTATTCAGCATGGCATCTAAGTCATCAGCAAAAGAATCTTTATTTTTTTTATCACTACCTTTAGTAACATCTGCCATAGTTTTTCTCACAAGTTAAGCGTACCCAGACAGCAATCCCGACTATTTAACGGCCTTGAGCAAGGCATTAACATCATGTCGCTGTGATACATTAATCTGTTGAAAGCCTGCCTCAACCAACTGTTGAACGGCAAGAGCTTCACGCATAATATGATTTTCGGATTCATCATTAAATAAATGAATAATCCATTGTTCCAGTAAATCCAGACGGTTAAAGCTCGTTAAAACCTTAAAGTATCCAGCTACTTCCTGTTGAGTACAACGCGTATGTGCCGATACATCATCTAGTGCGTAACGATCACCATTAATCAATTGTCCTGCTGGCTTTAATACCCTATAAATTTCGAAAATCACAGCTAAGCGATAATCTGCTTGAAAGTTATGCAAGGTATAGGCTGAAGCCAGTATATCAACACTTGCTGTCGGCAGTGCACGCAAAGCAGATAAAGCATCATCAGCCGAAAACCTTAGTTTATCGGCAATCACCCAATTCTGAAGATGATGTTTGGCTTGATTCTGCATAATAGGTTCATTATCCACACTCAATAGCTTAAGATTAGCAGCCGATGACAAAATTGATAAGGTAGTAATGCCCGTACCACCGCCTAATTCAACAATATTCACTATTTGCTCGGATTGCTGACAGAATTGCCCGACCGCCTCACCCACCAGACGACTCATTTCCACCGCGTAAGGACTGATCAGCTTCAACATCTGATTATCCTTACCGATTAGCCCAGAAAACATGGCGTCAAAAGGTGTTATAGTGCCAGTCATGATGACTGATTTTGTTTTAATGCTTGTCTGGCTGCATAAGTAGCCAGCTGCTCTGGACTCGCCTCAAGTTGATTGTTTTTTTTCCATTCCGCATAGGGCATACCGTAAATCAATTCACGCGCTTGCTCATAATCCACTGTAACATCACGCTCCGCAGCGGCAGCCACATACCATTTTGCCAGACAATTTCTGCAAAAATCGGCCAAAATCATCAGATCGATATTTTGTACTTCGTTATGCGCTTGTAAATGTGCCAGTAAGCGTCTAAATGTTGCCGATTCCAACTCGGTAGTCAAATCAGTTGCCATCAAATTCCTCCAAATTTTATATTTTAACAGCAATCAACCTGAGTAGCGTCACAAGCCACATAAACGGGTAATCACCCAGTAATTTGCCTGCTTATTGACATCAACACATCAGAAAATGGTGTTTTTGTATACAATTTCTTTTCAAGATCATACAATGTCAAGTCGTTGCTTGCTGCGTGATTAATTTCGTGAACATAATACACAGTTCATCTTTGGCTTATAATCCTGTTGCTTATACCAAGCCTCAGGCAGAGAACACTGATGCCCAGCAGGCAAGGGTAAGCAGTTCTCAAACCACGGGAAATGGACTAACAATACAGGCATCAAGCACTAATCACATTCAAAACGTATTAAATGAGGCCGGACTGTCAAATGCTAATCAATACAGTCAATCTAACAACACATGGACACAGAAAGCAGTGAATGCATACATTCAAAACGACAAACTGATAGCTCAACTTAAAATTTCTGAATCGATTTCAGGTATTGATCTATACGCCTGACCAACCTATTTCAAACACTCATCATGAAACCGCTCTTAGAATTTTTTCCTATTGTTCTGTTTTTTATCACTTACAAACTTTACGATATATTTACTGCTACTGCAGTAGTAATTGCCGCTACCATAGTGCAGATACTTGCCTATTGGTTGATATACCGCAAGGTAGAAACCTTGCAATGGATCACCCTGGGACTGGTGGTGGTCTTGGGTGGAGCAACACTTTATTTACAAGACGAACAATTTATCAAATGGAAGCTTAGTATCATCGAATGGTTGTTCGGAATCGCATTCCTGGCCAGCCAGTTTATCGGCAAAAAAACCTTTATTGAGCGCATGATGGGCAGCAATATTGAGCTGTCAGTCAAACTATGGAAACGCCTGAATTTAAGTTGGTCGCTATTTTTCATCAGTGTAGGCTTTCTAAATCTTTACGTCATGTCTCATTACAGCACAGATGACTGGGTTAGCTTTAAAACCTTTGGCGTTCCTGGCCTAATGCTCATTTTTATTGTGGTGCAAATGGCATTTTTGTATAAGCACGTACCTGGCCCAGAGACTAAAAAATAATGCTGTACGCCATTATCGCGGAAGATATTCCAAATAGTCTGAATAAAAGATTGAGTGTACGTGCGGAACATTTACAAAGATTGACTGTCTTGCAAGATCAAGGTCGTTTAGTTCTTGCTGGTCCACATCCCAGCATAGATGCCGAAAATCCTGGCGAGGCTGGCTTTAGCGGCAGTTTAATTGTGGCAGAATTCGACAGCTTGACAAGCGCCCAACAATGGGCAGAAATGGACCCCTATAGTATCGCAGGCGTATATGCCCGTGTAATTGTTAAACCTTTTAAACAAGTTTTCCCAAAATGATAACCGACCAGATCCGACAAAAACTGAAAGATGCGTTGAATCCAGATTTAATTGAATTAATTGACCAAAGTGCTAGCCATGCAGGACACGCTGGCAATCAAAAAGGCGGTGGTCATTACTATGTAACCATTGTAGCTGAATGCTTTACAGATAAATCACTGGTACAACGCCATCAAATGATTTATCAGGTGCTGAATGAACTGATGAAAGAAGACATTCACGCCCTTGGTATAAATGCTTTAACCCCATCTGAAAACTCAAAAGGAAACTCTGAATGAAACTGAAACTCATCCCGTTAATCTTGGTTACTAGCTCCTTGCTTAGTGGCTGTTTTGAAGAAAAGCCTAAAACACCTGCTACAGATGCTGCGTTACCTGTTGTAACAAAAGCAGATGCAGTAGCCTCTGTCAATGGCGTATTCATCAGCAAAAAAACTCTGGACACTTTGGAAAAAGAAATTTCTGAGCGTAGCCAAGGCCAAACTTTTCCTAAACAACAGTTACTGGAAGAATTAATTCAACGCGAACTGTTAATTCAACAGGCGCTGCAAAAAGGTTTGGACAAATCACCAGAAATTGTTGAACGTTTGGCAACGGTTAAAAACTCCTTGTTATCACAAGCAGCATTACAGGATTATTTGAAAGCAAACCCTGTTACGGATGAAGAAATTAAAGCCGAATATGATTCAAAAATGGCTAATCTGGGCAATGAATATAAAGCCCGCCACATTTTGGTAAAAACAGAAGACGAAGCCAAAAAACTGATTGCTGAATTAGACAAAGGTGGAGATTTTACTGCCCTGGCTAAAAAACATTCAATTGACCCTATGGGTTCTGAAGGTGGTGATTTAGGCTGGTTTACTGCGGATAGAATGGTTGCGCCTTTCTCAGAAGCGGTTATTGCTCTTGAAAACGGAAAATATACAAAACAACCCGTACAAACTCAGTTTGGCTGGCACGTAATTCTGAGAGAAGACTCCAGAGCGTTGACACCACCACCATTAGACGCAGTAAAAGAACAAATTCGTTCTATGTTACAACGCCAAAAAGCACAAACCATGATGGAAACCTTGCGCAAAACTGCACAGGTAGAAGTTTTACTGCCACCTGAAGCGCCTGCTGCAACAGAAAGTGCTCCAGCAGCAGCTACTCCAGAACCTGCAGCTGAGGCTCCAGCACCTGCATCTGCGGCTCCTGCTCCAACAGAATCTTCACCTGTCACAGCAAAGCCGTAAGCTATAAAACAGGGCGGGAACCCCCCGCCCTGTTATCCTACATAAAGCCTAATTTAAACCTATACGTGCAACTAATTTAATTTATATTATTTTGCTAAACTGCATCATTGAAAGCTGCTTTTATCCCGCACGTTAAACATAAATATTTCAACAACATACCGCCCTACCCTCACGCTAGCACTACAAACCAGCCACTAACAATCCGCCCCACAATTTCGTTTAATAATGACATTCAATTTAGTATTGGTGTCTTCCGCAAACGCTGCCGCGCGATTAGCTGCTGCTTCTGCAGCCACTGCTTTTACTGCAGCATCTGCTGCAGCCTCTTTAACAGCAGCCACATCAACTGCCAATGTTGACATCTTCTCCTCTAGTACAGTTACACGCGCCTCCAGAGCATCAACATCGGAGGATTTTGCACAACCATTGAGGCATGAAACGGCGATAGGTAGTGCTAACAATAAAATAACTTTCTGCATGGCTTAGCCTTTATGGGGATTAATTAACTGTTCAGTTGAGTGTTTTAAAGTATCAACTTTTCCAGTATAGAGAAAATCCATAAACTCTGAAAATTAAAATCACTACAAACCTCAATCTCAGCCATCCTGTTGCACTGTTATATTAAAAATGCACAAGACCTTGCTGTATCTACCAAAACTGACATTCCTGAAAAAAGGCACTACTACCTAAACAGGTATTTAACTCAGTAACACAATTAAACTTAAACAGCTAATGCGCACGTTGCTTATGATATAAATCGACAAAATCTTGCATGCCGAGTGTAGCGATAACATTGAATTCCGCATCGAGAATTTCATACAATACACCAGAGCTACCGCGAATACTGAACAACACAATGACATCAATATCCCCGCCACCTTCCCGATGTGGATCCTGACTGGCTTCGCTACTGGTGTAACTGCCTACAGCTCTCACTTCCTTTAATTGACCATCGGCATGATAGAGTATATGTTCGCCTTGAATAACAAATGTTTTATTTAAAACCTTGTGCCGATGTAACACAATCTGCTGACGGGCTGCAAACTTGAATAGCACATCAATAATATTATGCTGTTCATCAATATCGAGTATCGAATAGTGCAAATGTTCAATTCCAGCTAAGGTTTGCCAAGCAATGCGGCTATCATCAAAAAGATTGGGTATCATAATAATTTCCTGTTTAAATATTGATAAAACTAGCCGTTTCGGGCTGTTCTGGCAACCAATATTAGTGCGTAAGGCAGCTGCCGTAAGCTGATATTTGCCTGTTAAACTCGGGCAATTTGCCTGAGTTAGGCGATTGAGCTTGCTCTCACCAGTCCAGCATTTAAAATAGTATTTATCCCTAATCACACGCACAGGCTGATGATGAATCTACAAGTGCATTTGTTGTCTCGTATTACCCTGGTTGCTGTACTTTGCCTATTGGCAAATGCTGGCTTTATGCTCTACCAAAACCACCGACAGGCAGAACAAAGCAGTCAACAAATGGCCGAAGCTCTGCAAAAACAACTAGAAGCGCAACTATTGCTACGTAAGGCGGGAATTGGTCAGGCAAATATATTCCCGGATTTTGAATGGTGGAAACGATCCGGCAGTCAACCAGGCGTGTGTATAGACTATACAAGTAGTGATCAGGCCTTATCACACAGCCTGTGTAGTGGAAGCAAACCTTTAGTGACTGATTGGCCGACTGTTTTTGCAATGGTGTATAGGCAAATATTTAAACCTGGCCAACCTGAGGTACGTTCGATTGCAACACCTGATCACGTATATGGCACCTTAACCATCACCCCCAACCCAGAGCAGGAAATAGCCAACGCATGGACCCATTCACTCAGTCTGATGACATTATCCAGCGTGACAATTTTAGGTGTCTGTCTACTGGTATACCTAAGCATCAGACGCACTTTGCAACCCGCAACCACCATTATTCTGGGTTTGGCACAAATGGACACCGACCAATTTGCTTATCGGCTCCCTGAATTTGAACTTAGCGAATGGCAGCGAATTGCTGAAGCAATTAATCAACTAGCCAGCAATCAACAGCATCTTCTGGAAGAACGTCAAACCTTGCTGGTAAAACTAATGACGCTTCAAGAAGAAGAACGGCGCTATTTGGCACAAGAATTACATGATGAACTAGGGCAATGTCTTGCAGCTATCAACGCTGTTGCCACCTCTATTCAGCAAACAGCCAGCCAACAATGCCCTATACTGATTGAAGATGCTCAACATATTAGCCGCATTACCACCCACACCCTGGATTGGGTAAGAGGAATGCTTGGTCGTTTACGACCGCCAGAGTTTGACGCTCTAAGCTTGGCAATCAGTCTTAACAGCTTGATAGCTGATTGGAATGAGCGCAGTTTTGGTAAAACTAACTATGCGTTAAACATGCTTGGTGATAGCCATTTATTGTCATCACAACAAGCCATCGCATTATTCAGAATAATACAGGAGTGTCTAACCAATATTGCCAAACATGCTCAGGCAACACAGGTTAATATCAAGCTAAGCATTGATCCAAACTATGCTGCACTGTCTGTAAGCGATAATGGCATAGCTACGCAATTACCTTTTGCCCGTTGCTGTGGCATTGGCTTAGTGGGCATGCGTGAACGGGTAGCCGCTTTGCAGGGAAAACTAAAACTGGCCATTGCTGATCCACACGGTTTAATCGTTGCCGTAAGCTTACCTATGCCTATCAATGCCGAACAACCATCATGACAAATATCAGCCTTCTGCTGGTGGATGATCATGCCATCGTTCGAGCTGGATACCGGTCATTATTGGCTAAACAGCCCGGTTTACAAGTATTGGCAGAGGCCAGTACTGCGGCGCAGGCCTATCCGCTTTTTCAGCAATACCAACCAGATTTAGTAATTACTGATATTAGCCTACCCGGCAGCAGTGGTCTGGAGTTGATTGCCCGTATCAAACAGTATCAGGCTACAGCCAAAATTCTGGTGTTCAGTATGCATGAAAACCCCAGCTTTGCACTACAGGCCATTCGTGCCGGTGCAGGGGGCTATGTCAGCAAAAGCAGCTCTCCTGACTGCTTGCTGCAAGCAATTCAAGCCGTACATGCTGGACGCTATAGCCTAAGTCCTGACATTGCTCAGTTATTGGCACTGGAAAAGCTTGGTAACGCACAATTTGCATTGGAAACACTGACGGTACGGGAATTTGAAATTCTACGTTTACTAGTGACAGCACACAGCAATACTGACATTGCCAAAACCTTAAACATCAGTATCAAAACCGTCTGCAATAGCCATTATCTGATCAAGCGCAAATTGGGCGTAAACAGTGATATCGAATTAACACGACTGGCAATCAAACTCAATGTACTAAATATTTTAGACTTGGCGATTTCTCCCTAAGCTTATTATCTCAGCCTCGATTTGCAGGGCTAACTGCCCTATTTCAGGAAAAAGCAAACGCTGTGTGCTTTACAGTGACAGCCTAGCCATTGCAAACAAAATTATTGACCGTTTTGCTGTTCTCCAGGCAAAGGACCTACGTATTTTTTATACGCTGCCTGCCAGTCACTAGCAATTTCTTGCTGCGCCTGTGTAACCGGAAGCTGATCTGCACAAATCAATTCATGCAGTTTGTTTTCCAATTGATCTTTGACATGCGCATTGAGTGGTTCAGTCACAAAAGATTCAGGCCACAAATTTTTAATTGAATTTGAGCCACCCAGTTCCAGACTAATCAGATGATCAACTTCATATTCACCAGGTTGCCTACTGGTAATACCGTAGCTGCTATAAACTTGTTTTTTAACTGTTTGCCGTACATTTCGCACTGTTTTTGCATAACCAGGTACACAAATTTGTTTTGCATCTGTCGTTAATACATCGCCTGGGGTCTTTTGTGGATCGGGTACCAGTGGCGAATCATCTGCCAAACATACAGCACTTAAAAACAGGCAATTCAGTAAAAAAATACGGGCAAAGTTAACGGATTTGATCAGTAAACGATAATACATAGTCTTTTTCCTTTTTTAGTCGTTTCTAAGTGTGGCGGCATTGTCAATTCAGGCAATCGAGTATAAGTGGAGCATATGTCTTAACGGATTATAATCTTTTCTAATGACAGAATTATCTCAATGCGCCACTACAATACCGGAGCCCGCATTTTGTTTACAAGGCAAGGTAAAATAAAAAGTAGAACCTTTTCCAACTTTGCTATTAAACCGCAAAACACCTTGATGAGCCTCAATGAGCGTTCGACTAATGGCAAGCCCCATACCCATGCCAACAGCCTTGCTGGTATAAAAGGGTTTAAATATTTTCAGCTGTTGCTCCTCACTCATGCCAAGCCCAGTGTCTTTTACTCTAACCTGAAGTTGATTGTCGGTAGTCATATAAGTCTGAATAGTTAATTTGCGTTGTGCATATCCGGTATTGCCTTGCATGGCATCAAGCGCGTTCAAAATCAGATTAATCAATACTTGTTGAATTTGAATACGATCAACAAACACAGATAACAGATGTTCCGAAAAATGACACTCCAGATTGATATTATTTTGCTTAATTTCGGCAGCACAGATAACAACGGTTTCGTTAATTAACTGATTGATATCCACTGTTGAAATATGTCTGGGACCCGCTTGGACAAAATCCCGCATGCGATGAATAATTTGGCCCGCCCTTAAAGCCTGTTGTTGAATTTTATTTAAAATTTCGGTAAGGCTAGGCAAATTGACAGGTGCATTTTCGATCAAATTTAAACTTGCCTGTGCATAGCTGGCAATGGCCGTCAGAGGCTGATTGACTTCATGCGCAATACCAGAAGCCATTTCCCCCATCAAACCCAGTCGAGTGATATGCGCCAGTTCGTCAATATGTGCTTTATCCTTTCTTTCACGTTGTTTACGTACACTGATATCACGTACTACACTCACAAAATAACAAACATTATTATTAATATAATCTATACCTGAAACTTCCAGATACAAGGTTGAGCCATTTTTATGCTTACCTTCAATTTCCTTAAGATCGACACTACGAGCAACCTGGTTAGTATCCTTAAAATGCGGAATACTGCAGTGTTGATTTTGACATTTGGGTAAAAAGGGCATGAGCATATTGATATTGCAGCCCAACAATTCTTCCGGTTCATAACCAAATATTGTTTCTATGGCTGGATTGGCAGAAATAATATTGCTGTAAACATCATAGGTAATAATGCCTTCCACCGAGGCACTAAAGATGGCGCTAAGTTGGGCTTCCGTTTTTTTACGCTGAGTTAAGTCCCGGTAAAAGGCACAATAACGTTGAAATTCTGACAGAAAAGCAATCGATATTTCCATATCAATAACATGCCCGTCTTTATGCCGGTAACGGCATTCTGAGCGTTCACAACATTGTTGTTTAACTCGAACAAGATTAGCAGAAATACGCTCCTGATCTTGATTAATATCTAACTGACTGATACGCATAGAGATTAGCTCCTCCACCGCATACCCCGTTATTTTTGCGCAAGCCTCATTGGCCTGAAGGATATTACCCTCTAAATCTAGCTCTAAAAACCCATCCAGAGAAACCTCTAACATGGCTTTAAGCAAATTGGGGATGCGCTCGGCTTGCTTACGTTGTGTAATATCTTCATGGCTGATCACTGCACTATAGCTTAAAAACTTTAAGGGCGTTACGACCATACGAAACCAACGATCTTGTTCAGGTGAATGACAGTGATATTCTAAGGTAAACAGCGTCTGCTTCCCCGACAATACGGCGGAAAGCCCCATAAAAGCTGAATAAGCCTCCTCACATAAAAATTCATTGTTGTTATTTTTACAAGCCTCCAAATAATTATATCCAAGCAAACTCTGGCCCGAAGCCAGCAATCCATTTTCACTACCAAATTTAATCCACGCATCGTTAACAGCCATAATGATTCCATTAGTATCCACTATGGCTATTTGCGAATTTAATGAGTTAAGAATACTGGTAAAAAATTCATTTCTTTCAATCAGATACCTCTCATTCTGCTTACGTTCACTGATATCCAGCATTGCCACCAGACATTTGTCTGGCCGGGTTTGGTGGATTATTGCCTCAATCGCAACATCATAGTTGGCATCGTCAATTTGCAGGGTAATATCGCATTTTTGCTTATTTTTCGTAACAAACACCGTCTCAAGCAACTTTATAATATTGTGTCTATCCTCATTTAGCACAAACTGCATAAAATTCTGTCCTACTAGCTTGGATCTTGACACGCCCAGCACGCTTGCTGCAGATAAATTACTGTTTTGAATAAGACCATCTTCTCTAAGGATAACGTACGGTATTGGGGCAAAATCAAACAGCTCTATATAACACTGCTTTGCATCTTCCAAATCCAAGCGATTTTGTTCAATAAGCGCATGAGCCTCTTGTAAGGCTTCAACCTGCATTTCCAGTTCAATTTGATGTACTTGTAATTCATGCAATAACTGTTTTTCATTCATTATCCTTTCCATATCCAATAATGGTTCAGTAGGCAATTGCTGTTCAGCGTGCTGTCTAATTGCTTCAAGACTTAGTGTATGCTCCAATGGCTTTTTCATGTGACATCCACCCCTGCAAGTGCATTTCATGACCGCAGTAAGCTAAGAGATTAATCTAATCGAGTACACCCGCCCTGTGGTTCTGGGTTTGTTGTTTGTCGATACGCAAAATAGAGTGTGTATCGACATGAATTAAGAAGCTACTTACTTTTCCTTGCTGAACTAAACCCGTTAGAGCGCTCTCAAACGCCTAAGTTATGTAAGCTTAGCGCGTAACTCAGCTTCTAGACTTTTGATTTCAGAAATATCAATAAAGGTCAGCACCACACCATCAATAACATTTTCCTGAGTTCGATAGGGCATTATCCGCACCTTGAAATAACGCTCATCGTTGGTTTTGATTTGTTTCTCCACAAAAACCAGGGTGTTCAATACTTCCTGTGCATCTGTATGTAATTGCGGATAATCAAGATCTGTTACGATATCCGATAAGGGACGTCCCACATCGCCGGTAATCAACTTGAAAATATGCGTAGCATGACTGGTAAAACGGCGAATATTAAGCGCATTATCCAAAAATACGGTAGCAATTTCCATACTGTTAAGTAAATTCTTCATATCATTATTGACCCACGACAAATCAGTCACTTTGGCTTGCAACTCGGCATTGACAGTCTGCAATTCTTCATTTAGCGATTGCATTTCTTCCTTGGAAGTGGTCAGTTCTTCATTAGTCGATTGCAATTCCTCGTTGGTGGATTGCAATTCTTCGTTTGAAGACTTAAGTTCTTCCTGCGAGGTTTGTCGCTCTTCACGCATGGCCTGTAGTTCTTCACGTGTCTGTTGCAATTCTGCAAGTAATTCTTGGCATTCAGCCGTGGTAGATTTCCGATTACGTTTGCGTAATGGTGGTGTCGGAACATCACTAAACAGAACAATGGACATACCACTTAACTCCTTGGGTGTAGTAATCCTCTGTACAATAACATTAACGGTCTGTGTGCTGCCATTGCTACCAATTGATAAGCCTTGCAGATGAACAGCCTCAGTTTGATTGCGTACTTTATTTAAAGCAGTGGCTAACTCATAACGCAAGCCATCTCGTGCCATGGCATGAATATTCAAATTTGCTTTACCTGCGGCAGGCTCCAGATATTTACCGGTACGGCCATTAATATAAAGAATATCGCCCTCGGCATTAACCACCACTGCGGGTGGCGAATACTGGTTCAGTAATACCTGATCTACCAGGCTTTGCAAGTTAACAGTGGAGGTGGTTGTTGCCGATTCATTCTGAGTCATAGAATTTGCAGAAAAATACTTGGTTGGGAAATCAATATCTACATAGGGTAAAGCTTGATCTTTACGTTGGTACATTCGCGAATGAGTATCCAGACTGGCAAACTGGGTAGTAAAATTACCAACCGTTTCCGCATTTCCCAACAGCAGATAACCATGAGAGGTCAGTGCATAATGAAACAGAGGAATCATTTTTTTTTGCAACTCCTGACCAAAATAAATCAACAAATTCCGGCAACTGAGTATATCGAGTTTTGTAAACGGCGGATCCATAGTAATATTCTGCTGGGCAAAAATCACCATTTCCCGTATTTCTTTGTTTATCCGATAACCCTGATCTTCAGCCACAAAAAAGCGCTTAAGCCGTTCAGGCGATACATCAGCCACTATATTAGCTGGATAGTACCCTTTTCTGGCTTTATCTATGGCATCCTGGTCGAGATCTGTGGCAAAAATTTGTAACTTATAGCGTTGTTGCAACTGACATTGTGTTAATGCTTCTTTGAAAACCATGGCCAGAGAATAGGCTTCTTCGCCTGTAGAGCAAGCCGGAACCCAGGCGCGCATTTCTTTACCCGCAGGATAGTCGGCAAATAATGCGGGCATAATCTTGTTTTTAAGTTGTTCCCATATGGCAGCATCGCGAAAAAAATTGGTAACCCCTATTAGTAACTCCTTGAACAACAAATCCAACTCTTGCGGATTCTCACGTAAATAACGCACATAATTAGCAAGGACATCAATTTGGTGTAACCCCATACGGCGCTCAATACGCCGATAAATGGTGTTTTTCTTATACAGCAAAAAATCGTTACCGGTTCTCTCACGCAATAAAATAACAATTTGTGCCAAGTTGCTATCCGTTTTATCTTTCAGTTCTGGCTCAGACACAGTGAACGAATTATCTTGGCATTGATGCTGAACACAGCTAAGAATCCGCTCCCAAAGCTCTTGGGGCTTAGCCACTATATCCGCCAATCCAGCATCAATAACACTGCGCGGCATGGAATCGAACTTTGCAGAATCTGGCGTTTGTGCAAAGGCCAAGCCAGCACTCTCTTTAATCGCCCGCAGGCCTAAAGTGCCATCAGAACCCATCCCGGAAAGAATAACGCCAATGGCTCTTTCATGTTGATCGTCTGCTAAGGCCCTAAAGAAAAAATCAATCGGTAGTCGTAATCCATGCGCCACCTGGAACTCAAACAAATGCAATCTGCCATGCAAAATAGATAAGTTTTTATTGGGCGGAATAACATAAACCCAGTCTGATTTGAGTTTTAGGCCATCTGTTGCCTGCACCACTTTCATCTTCGTAAAGCGTTGCAACAATTCTGGCAACATGCCTTTTTGAGTGGGATCAAGGTGCTGAATGACAACAAATGCCATACCGCAATTAGCCGGAATAGGGGTAAAAAACTGCTCCAGGGCCTCTAACCCGCCCGCCGAGGCACCCACAGCGACAACCATCGGAGTATTATTAGCATTAACAGCAAATCGACCGGGCGAATCGCTATTTGCGTTATTAGAAGTAGCCATTATTATTTTAGGCTAAGCGGGAGCTACTTTATTCATGAGTGATTTTAATTAGCTTAAATATAATATGATTTTAACACCATATCATTTAATTTGCTTAATGCTTGGAGCCAAAGTATTTTGTGAATGAGTCTATTCCTGTCACTGTATCAGAGTATTACTGATCAAGAATTAATTCAAGATTCTCGCAACTAATAATAGCTTGATGACTTTCTATAAAGTAATTTTCCCACTGATTAATGGCCTGATTCTGATAACAGGCACAAAATCCATGTTAGCGTATTTTGCTTGGATAAGCATCGCCAAGCAAGCAGTATGATTACTTATAGTAATTTTACCTATTGCGCCAAGTTACCGGATGTATTGAAATAATTGTGCCTGGTTTTTATAGGCTACAACTTGAGAGTGATATTAAACAAGTTTTTTGATTACCAATAGATAGAGGATTACTTTTGCCATGAACTGCAGCCAAGTACGCGAAAGCCATCTCTATACTTTAGTATCCAAACGTTTCGAACTCGAGATGCAAAAACGAGAAAGGCACCATGCTTAAGGCATCTTAAAAAACGCCCAAACTGCCTATATGGTAAGCCATATTATTGTACATTGAGTATTGGCGCAGTTCTATTTTGTGATAGCCTACCTGACATTGATGAATTGATTAAAAAAGCCGATGCAGCCATGTATCATGCAAAAAGGTCAGGAAAAAACCGTTTATGCTTTTTCGACCCTAAAACCCCAAATGCAATTAATCACAAGTGCTAAAATTCAATAAAAATTAAGCTTAAATCTAGCTCTACCATGGTTTATGTTATTAACGGCTTCTGAAACCCTAATGTGTTAACCATTAGAATTCAAATAACTCGCGACAATATAAAGCCTTTGCAACCAGTTCCACCACGTTATTTGCTTGCATTTTTTCCATAATTCTTGCCCTATGTGCATCAATTGTACGTGGGCTGATATCCAATTGTCTGGCTATTTGTTTACTTGAATTGTGATCAATTAATAGTTTTAATACTTCCTTTTCTCTGCATGTCAATCGATTAAAATTAATGTACAGATGTTCGTTTTTAAATTTTTTATTTCTGCTCTCAATATCTTTTACGATAGCCTCGTGTAAACGCTCTAAAAGAAGCTGATTATCAAAAGGTTTTTCAAGAAAATCCAAGGCACCGGCTCTAAAGGCTTTTGCGGAGTCGGGTATATTTGCATTACCACTAATAAATATGATGGGTATCTCTATGTTTTCTTTTAACAGCAGCTCTTGCAACTCAAGCCCGTTCATAACGGGCATTCTGACATCTAAAATTAAACAACCAGGCTGCCTATTATCATAATTTGCTAAAAAGCCTTCAGCAGAATTAAAACATTTTATGTTTAACCCGGTCGATTCTATAAAACACTTGATGGAATCACAAATGACGGGTTCATCATCAATTAGGTATATTATCGCGGAACTTATATCAATAGACATTGGTATCGTTTCTTATTGCTATAAAAAAACTCAGAGAGGTTAGTCGTTAAAATATACTGCTTTACTGATAACGACTATAGGTAAATCTACCTATATGCTGATCAATGTCGTAGCCAGCTCCACCCCAAAGCTCTAGACTTAAGAACTAGCGCCTTATCATTTATGCAAAAAATACATAACCAACTGTTAACTATTAAATTTTGCACTAGACTATCCATTAACCGCAGAGTACTTCCTTCCTTAAACTTTTTTGAGTCTATTTATTGGCAACGAGAAATAAAAAGTACTGCCTTTTCCCACCTTGCTATTAAACCGCAGCACACCTTCATGGGATTCGATAATTGAGCGACTAATGGAAAGCCCCATGCCCATGCCTTCTTCTTTAGTAGTATAAAATGGGCTTAATATTTTAAGTTGTTCGTCCGTTGGAATACCAGGGCCATTGTCCTTTATCCTAACTTCAATTTCATGATTATCCGTTATCACCGTATCGATAGATAACAAACGCTGTTGATTTGCAGGCAACAATTGTAATACATCAATACTGTTCCGAATTAGATTGATGATCACTTGTTCTATTTGAATATTATCAACATTAACCATAGGTAAATGGTCTGCAAAATTCAGTACTACGCTGATTTTATTATCCCTAAGATCGGTGGTACAAAGGCTGACAGCCTCGTCAATCAAGACATTAATATCAATAGTAGATATATGTTTTGGGTTAGCGCGAACAAATTCGCGCATGCGATGTATGATCTGTCCGGCTCTAACCGACTGCTGTTGTATTTTAGTTAAAATATCGGTCAGATTATGCAGATCTAGCGAGTTCGACTTAATTAGATTGATACTGGCTTGCGCATAACTGCTGATGGCGGACAACGGTTGATTGACTTCATGCGCAATACCGGATGCCATCTCTCCCATCAGACCCAAGCGAGTAACATGTGCAAGTTCTTTTAAATGCTCTAAATCCTGTTTCTCACGTTTTTTTCGTAAACTGATATCACGAATAATAATGGTAAAAAAACATTCGTTATCTATTGAATAAGCCGATTTTGACATCTCCAACGACAATTTGGCGCCCTGTTTGTGCACACCATCAATCTCTATAGCTTGATAAATACCTTTTTCTGATTTAGATAAGCAGCTATTGCAATCGAATATGTTTTTTGACAATGTTGGGATAATTTTTCCAATATTGCAGCCTAAAAGTTCTTGGGCTGGATAACCAAAAACTCTAACTGACGCATCATTAGCTGACACAATGTTTCTAGAAATATCATAGCTAATAATGACATCAGTGGCGGCATGAAAAATAGAATTGAGTTTAGCTTCAATCTGCTTGCGTTGCGTAATATCATAAAACACCAGCAGATAAAGATTTGACTCCTGGGTTTCAATAACGGTAAAAGAAACTAACACCGTTTTATAAACATTATGTTTACAATGAATGACCAGTTCCAAAGCCTGAGTAACATCTGATAACTGATGAACATTGTGACGCGCGGCGTACCAACTTGCTTGTATGGATTGTCGATATTCGTGATCAGGAAACGCCTTTTGCCACCAATCCTCCAAAGTGGGCAAATCGCTTAAATCATAGTTAAACAATCTAATAAATGATTGATTGATAGAAAGCATATTTAATTGATCATCATGCAAAGCCATAGGTATGGGTGAAGATTCAATAATTGCACGCATTCTTTTTTCGTTACTTTTTATTTCTTCTTCAACACTTTTACGTTCGGTAATTTCTTCATGACTAACCACCACCCCCAGTTCAGAATCCTTTAAAGACGACACCACTATACGAAACCAAAATTTATCATCCACCCAGTGACAGAAGTATTCCATGGCAAATAAAGGTTGCTGACCTGATAATACCGCTAAAATACCCTTGTACATGACAAGTGCTTCATGACATTTAAATCGGTTATAAACGGCGAGACATTCATCCAAATAATTGCTACCCAGAACAGTATTCCTCGACACTAGCAAACTAGAATGTTCTGCAAGTTTTAACCAGGCATCGTTAGTAGTGATAATCATGCCGTGGCGGTCCAGCACTGCAATTTGTGCAGAGAGCGAATTAAGAATACTGGCCAAAAAGTCTTTGCTTTGGTACAGACTTTCTTTTACCTCTATCAGCGGTGTAACCTTAACCAAATTTAACAAACACACATTTTGCAGTTTGTCTCTTGTGGCGTAAATTTGCACACTGTAACGACTCGCATTCAATTTTAATGTAACCAGACAATCAATGACTTTATCAGTTAATAATAAGGTTTTTAGATAGTGTGCAAACGACTGACGATCTATGGCTGGTAAAAAATCTGCAAAATTATGCAGGGACAACTGTTCTGAGCTAATTTGCAATAAGCTTAAGGCGTAATGATTAGCTTTAAGAATAACGCCCTCACCACTTAGCACCAGGTACGGGAGTGGCGCTTGAGAAAATAAATCGCTTATATACTCATTTTTTTTGTACTTAAGGACGCAGTCCTCCTCCACTGCGGATTCTTCGTCTTGCAGTGATTTGGATTGAGCGTTATCGACTGATTTATTCAAACGACCCTCTCTACATATGGTTGGTAGCAATTGCGACACGCCCTTAGTCGCTCAAAACACAATAACTCAGTGCAGCATCCATTCGATTAAGTTTTAAATACGTGGTTCAATCAGTTATCCACTTACACTCAGCCTATTGACGTAGCAAAATCCAGTATTTTTGAATTTTCCAAATTGTATCGATAGCTAATTATCGCTCTTTTAGTTACACAAAACCAACATGCTATCCTCGTAATGGCTGAATTTAAAATTCCAACCCCCTTAACCTCATTAAATTGGTTCAAATAAACCAGTCATCCGGAATTTATTTAACACCAATTAAGCTAACTATTTATTAATTAAATAGTTTTTAATGTTGGCCTAGCGAATGCTTTATATAAGTCATCTAAACAGTTTATGCCACAAGGAGGCAATATGTTCAGGTATATAAAAATTGCAGCGATCAGTTTTATGTTTATTTCATCTACAGCATTCGCAGATGCCGATGATTGGGGCTATCGCCCATATGTTGAAAATTATCAATATGCCCCCGTAGTTCAAGAACAATTTATTGTTACTCCACGCGGTATAGTGGAAGAAGAATTTATTGCTACTCCGCGCGGCATTGTAGAAGAAGTTATTTATATTCCAGAGCGGGTAGTGGAATATCAATCTGTGCAGCCTAGGTATTCTGTACCTGTACAAAATTATTACAATTCCACCCAGCCTGCGCCAATGTATGGTCGTTTTGATAGAGATGATCGGTGGTAAGTAATTATTTAGCCGATAGTTGTGTAAATTTAATACAAACGATGTCGATACTGTCACTTATGGCAATTAAGGCAGTTAGTTTCTCAGCATATACTTTACAGCACATCTATCTATTTTAATTACAACGGTTCAATTACAAACCCCTCATTGACGGATACCGGAATTCCGTCAATTCAACATTCATTTTCATGATAGGTTTACCGTTATAAGCCTAAATAATTCCCCGTAAAGAGATACTTACCAAAGGCGGTTAGTATCTCTTTTATTCAAGACTCAGTATTTCTACCTAAGTGTTTTCACGAATAGCCTCTTGATACAAGATTATTGATAATCCTAATCGCTAGAAAAATATTGAACTACCTCTAAACACTTTAAAAATTTGTTGTGGGATTTTTCATGTAGTTATGGGGCCAAGCTGGCATTTCAAGCATGACTAATCGTATAACCATCTGAAACTATTAGCAAAGTATAGACTTAAAGTAAAGCTTCGTCGTAACAGATGTTAGACAAAATGTTACTTAACTTGATAACTATTTAAGGAAATGATAATGAAATTAAAAAACATGATTAATACGCTACTGGTTACCATAACCATAGGCGCTAGTGGCTCTGCTTCGGCAGGTGCGTTACCATGGGGTTGGTCTGGCTCATTGCAAAACTGGGAGACTTTGGGTTCCGTTATAGACAAAAACCCGCCTCTACCTTCGGTTGGTACGTCTACTCCCGCAGGAACAGGTGACGGCGATACCACATTCACCTATTTGAGCAGCAACAATTTTGACGTTCTTAACACCTCTATTGGTTTAACCGAACAGGAAGTGGGTGGTGTGGATCTCTATAATTTGGGCGTTGGTTTCGTAACAGGCCAACTGGCTGGTTCTATTGCCTATCAAATAAGCACTACAGAGGCAGCGGGGCTTAACCTAACAAGTTTGGCGTCTTTGGTCACTGTTGGTGGCAACGGCGGTGAAGTTAAAGAAGATATTTACGACCATAAAGGGGGAACTTTACTACTCTCTCTTGATAGTAAAAACAATGCTGTGGTCCCAGCTTCTGGCTTGGCTGCTTTTACCGGACAAAAATCGGTATATGTTGTGGATACGATTGCTAGCAATAGTGGACCCATACAAGATTTTCACAACAACTTCAGTTCATCAGTTCCAGAACCTGAAACATTGGCAATGTTGCTAATTGGATTACCCATGTTAGGCTGGAAATCTCGCCGTAAACAGGCTATTAACGTAGTCATTGCTTAATATATTTTAACGCAGATCACTTTATCGGATTTATTGAATTTGATAGTGGTCTGTGTACTTTTCTATTTTTGAAGTGGCCGGAACAGCTTTATCTGTCTAAAAACTTTAAATGGTTTGCCATGAATTTTTGCGAAATTTATGGAAATATAACTGATCCTCATGCACTAAAAACCATATAACACTTTGAATTTATTATCCACATACTATAAGCACATAAAGAATTAACCTTTATCGTATTAGATGTCTGAGAAATTTTTAACGTGAAATAATTTAAGGAAACAACACGGAATTAGGATCAAAAATGACGAAGTAATCAAATGCAATTGCTTTAAAGCGCGGAGAGGTTTGCTCCTGCGCATAGCCTTGAGAATTTAAAAAAACTAAACAAAAAATAACGAATAGTCTATTAATTGAACGAAAGCTTGTCATAATTTTCCTTTTGAGGATATTCTGTCGCGAGTTTAATTTTTCCTCGGAATAACCGTCACGCAGTCAACTGAGTCTATGAAGTTCAAGCCTATAAAATTAATTATATATGCTTTTAATCTTTGTTTACTCAAATTGCCCTGCGTAATTTAAGTGTTAGTTTTTATATTATCGACTGCTGTTTGCAGAGCGCGTAAAGCATAAAGTAAGGCCACACAAATATCTGGATCAATGATGATTCCAGACTCATCAAACTGCGAACCGAGTATTGGAACAGTAATCGACGCTTCCTTAACTATTATGGCAGCCATCACCGTCAAAATTTCTGTCAGTGAAGCTTGAGCATGAACCGCTCTGGGTGAAGCGTTTATCAAGGCAACCGGTTTGTCAACAAATCCAGAACGCCCAACCATCCAATCTAGCGCATTTTTCATAGCGCCAGTAATACCGTGAGCATATTCCGGGCAGGCAATCAATACTGCATCTGCCACTAATAATTGAGCATGCAGGCTTGCCACTACCGGGTGACTGACTTCCTCAATATCGGGGTTAAACAAAGGCAAACCGCCCAACTCAGTAAATAGATCGACTGATATTTCCGGCGGAGCCAAGCGCGCCATTGCTTGCAGCAGAGCCGTATTAAGCGAAGCGCAACGCAGACTGCCGGATATAGCTAGTATTTTCATGATAGCAATCGCTGTTGGTTCCTCACGCGCAATTCTTCATGGTGATATCGCTTTAGTAAAGCGATGGAACCCAGAATTAATTATCAACGCGCTCAGTATACTGAGGCAACGAATCATGGATTTCATACCAGTCAGCTTTTGACGAAACAAAAATATGAGCTTCCAGACGCTCAGTGATCGGCGTATCCAGGGTGCCGAGTCGCAGACGAAATACACCCGGAAAGCTATCGCGCTTGCTAATGATAGGAGATCCGCAAGCAGAACAGAAAATCCGGTGCACACCTTCCGCCGTGCTAAACATTTTGAGAGACTCTGCACCCTGCACGATTTTGAAAGAGTCTTCGGCCACAGTCGCATTTGCTGCAAAAGCAGAACCGCTTGCCTTACGGCAGCGTACGCAGTGGCAATAAACCGCAGCACCAAGCTCTCCTTTAATTTCATACTTCACTGAACCGCACAAACAACTGCCTTTGTACATTTCGCTTCCTTCCCAAAATTAGGTTTAACAAAGATTATAAGGTGTTTGTATATCATCCTTGATTGCCGCTTTCCAGGCAATAAGCGCAGAAACTTTATCTTAATCCGGCAGATAAATATTGGGCACTTATTGTGATATTGTTTTTAGCGAAGCGGCAAACAATGGCGATCCGCTGAACGACATGGCACCACTGCTTTTTCATACAGGGTTTCGCCAGAATTCTTGGGCTCGATTTTCCATGATCATTGTGTAATGTTCGACGATTGGAAATGGATCATAGAAATGATGCAGTAACGCCCGCCATTCTTGATATTGGACAGAGCCACGAAAACCGTGGGTATGATCTTCAAGCGAAACCCAGTTAACCAAAAGAATATATTGGCTTTGATTTTCAATGCAACGCTGCAATTGATGACAAATATATCCATGCGTTTCTGCGATAACTTTTGATGCCTGATGGAAAGCGGCCTCAAATTCTGCCTCTTTGCCAGTAACGACATTAAGAACTGCAACTTCCAATATCATTTTTACCTCAATTAACTTCATATAGCCATGCTTTCTTTCTGCCAGCTGAAAGCGTTGATAAATCGTCAATATATAGCAATTATAATTAGATTTATTTGCATGTCGCTTTGATTCACAAGACAACATGAGAAGCCAAACTCAAAGTGGTTCCATAAAAGACTTACCCTTTGTTATTTTACAGGCGATTATGAACCGAAGCGTATCTGTTTTGCTGATATTTCTAAATATCAAATGTTTTTTATTATCCAAGTCTTGATAGGATTCGCCTGAGTGAAATGTTTTCAAATCCTCGCCTTCATATTGCGATTCCACAGAGCCGTCGATAATGTAGTTAAGCCCTATCACAGGATGAATATGCGCAGAACTTTCATATCCGGGAGGGAACTCGACAAGCATAAGCCTCAGTTCCTCATCGCTACCGGCTATGTCGGTTCTCTCAATGATCTTGCGAGATACATCATTACTTTTAGCTTGTAATAATTCTGCGGAAACAGCCAGATATGAAATCTGGGCCAGTATCACAAAACATATAATCTTCAATAGCCATTTTCGCATACTATAAATCCTATATTTAGAATGGGGGGCAAAATCACCGATCTCTCAGCATAGAGGATGTGGTTGATATTTCTGGTATTGTCGGGGTTTTCATCTGTATGCTCAGCCTTTGGAAATGGCTTCAGCCAATTCTGCATTCGTCATCGCTATACCCCCGATACCCCATGCACCATCAACCGCATGTACGACATTTACCCAAATCTGATTTTTTGTAAGGTTGCCGCCAGAGGCTTCATGAACAATATTGGTAGCCTCTTTAATATGACCAATTTGAATTTCTCGTGTGGCGAATGCAAATGAAGGTGTTTTCCATTCCACCCATGCCCCTGAAGATTCTTGCCCACCCGTAAAACCCCGACCTTTGGATATTACATGGACTTGAGCAGTGACAGTTGGCGTCATCACTGTGTTACTTGCCAAACCATGCCACCGCAGCATGGATTCCGTTAGTTTAGCGACAATTTGCTTTTCTGCGGTTTCAGGTAATGCGCCTTCAGTATAAGTAAAAGTAAGTGGCATTTTTTGCTCCTAATAAATTGGATTATTGAAAATACGGCCTTTTAAATAACGACCGTGATGTATTATTAAATAACGATCGTTATATTGTCAATAGCTCTTGATCACAATTTTTGATATTATTTGCAACTGATGATTTAGGACAAAAAATGGTACGTTACAAAGCTAACCACAAAGAACAAACTCGGGAGCGCATTATTAGTGCAGCAGCGCGCTGCTTTAAAAAAGGCGGGTATAATGGAATAGGGGTTGATGGATTGGCAAAAGAAGCGGGTGTAACCTCTGGCGCATTCTATGGGCACTTTACATCCAAGGAAAATGCCTTTATTGAATCAGTTGTTGCTGGTTTAAGAGAAATTCACGATGCAGTTCTGCAGCTACAGGCTGAGTATGGCGCCCGTTGGTTCGAAGTGTTTATCGATTTTTACTTAAGCACGAAGCGTACTTGCGATCTTACCGAGGCTTGCGCCTTGCAGGCACTTACGCCCGAAGTGACTCGATCAAGCGAAATGGTAAGAGAAGTTTACCAAGCTGAAATGATTAAGGTAATTGATGTGGTTGCCAAAGGCCTACCACAAAGAGTCAATACCAATAATGTCGATTACGCATGGACATTACTCGCGCTGTTATCTGGCGGCGTAACGATGATGCGTGCTTTAGCTGATGAAGCACTGGCTGATCAAATTGCACATAATATTAAAATTATGGCGCTTGCACTCATTGATAACAATGTTACACGATAAGGTACATTCCATAGCGCACTGAATTGGCTAAAGCTGGATTGCGCATGATGAAATCAACGCCGATCCTCATCAACATTCAAAATAGACATAAGTGTTGCCCGATTTGCCGAAAGCGAATGATTATTACCAATAAAAGGTTTTGAACTCAATATAAAGGAGTGTCACTATGAAGTTCGGATATACCATCATATATGTTACCAATGTTGGCGCATCTTTAGCGTTTTTCGAGAAGGCGTTCGGCCTAAAAACACGGTTTCAGCACGAGTCTGGTTATGGCGAATTGGAGACTGGGGAAACGACATTGGCCTTTGCAACCCATAATCTCGGCCTAACCAATCTGCCTGCCGGTTATGTTGCCGCCGACGCTTCGCCTTTACCGCTTGGCGTGGAGATTGCTCTTGTCACTGAATCGGTAATACAGGCACATGAGCATGCTATAGCGGCTGGCGCAGTATCATTGAAAGAACCTATGGTTAAGCCTTGGGGGCAAATGGTGTCGTATCTCCGCTGTCCGGATGGCACATTGGTCGAGTTATGTTCGCCAATTTCCGCCTGAGATTCCCCTATGGCTACTCAACAAAGTACCGTTGATTTCATACTTGAACAAATTAAAGCTGCTGGAGGAGTCTACGGCAAAAAAATGTTTGGCGAATATGGGGTTTTTTGTGACAACAAGATGGTTGCCTTAGTTTGTGACGATGAACTATTTGTGAAGCCAACTGTGGCTGGCAGGGAGTTCATTGAGAATGTCGTAGAAAGCATCCCGTATTCCGGCGCGAAACCCTGTTTTTTGATTTCTGGTGACAAATGGGATGACCGGAACTGGCTATCTAACCTAATACGAATCACAGCTAACGAATTACCTTTGCCAAAGAAAAAGACACCTCCTCGTAAGAAAACAAACTGAGAGCCAATGTCAGAACTTAACGAAGCGCTAATTATCGAATCCTGGGGCAAAAATGTCTTACCCTGGATCAATGCGATTACCGAAGGACAGATTGAAAGCCGCAGAATCATAACTGACCAAGCAATCATTAACGCTATTGTAAGCTGTTCGCCGCAGTCAGCAATCGATATTGGCTGTGGCGAAGGCTGGCTGGCAAGAAGTTTGAATGCGAAAGGCATTTCTACCATTGGAGTAGACGCTCAGCCAGGCCTGGTCAAGGCGGCGCGGCAAGCAGGCGGTGGCGATTTTCGTCTGATGTCCTATGCCAATATTGCTGACCGTAAACTTATCGATATTGTTGATGTTGTAGTCTGTAACTTTTCCCTATTGGGTAAAGCCTCTGTCGAAGCTTTATTTGGCGCAGTACCTTATCAGCTCAATGCTGGTGGTTCATTCATAGTACAAACCCTGCATCCGGCCTTTGCTTGTGGCGAGCTTCCTTATAAGGATGGCTGGCGCGAAGGCTCTTGGGCAGGCTTTAATGCCGATTTTACTGAACCAGCACCCTGGTATTTCAGAACAATAGAATCCTGGATAAAACTGTTTACAGAGAATGGATTTCATTTAAGGGAGATACGTGAACCAATTCATCCAAAAACCTTAAAGCCTGCATCAATCATTTTTATGGGCAGTAAAACTATCAACAAATAAAACATCATTAACGCTCACGAGTTGGTGCTTTTTCCATCCAGAAATTGGATGATTGCTCAATGATCTTGTGAGAAGTGGCGTCTAACCCAAGCTACACGTGAAATGATGCGTCCAGTACGTTAGTACCGGTACTAACGTACCACTTGTGCTTTATCATCTTGATATGGCAGAATTCAACATACTTAATAGGGTTAATTAAACCTGTAATCGTGTTGCATATAAATACATATCAACTGTACTTCATTTAATAAAAACAAATAATTAAGCAGGAATTCATGTTTGAAAATAAATTGCCTTTATTAGAGTTTGATATTTTTAATGCCGACCCAAATCAAGCCAGCAAAATAACCATCAAAATTGAGTCGCGTAAAGCCAGAATATCTGACAATCCCAAAAATGATCCAAAAGACGAAAATTGCTGGCGATATATTCGCATCGGTTCAAAAGAGGACAAAAAAACTGAAAAGCCCTTAGAAACCTTCATAGGTCCTATTATAAATGTACGGCGCGATGTCGAATTAAAGGTGCATTGGAAAAACAAACTTGTTTCCATGAACAACAAACCCGGTATGGACGGCGCATGCCAACCCGAAATGCCTGCTGGGGATCCCATGCTGGAGATGCCGCCGATCAATCAGCCACCCATGGATAAAAATCCGCAAATGGCCGATATGAATCCTTCTGTAGGCGTGGTGGCGCATTTACATGGAGGAAAAATACATCCCGCTTCTGACGGCTGGCCAGTAGAACCTTTGAGTTTTCCGGGTAATCCCTATCATGTCACCGGAAAACCCGCTAAGAAATTTCCGACCGAAGCAACTTATACTTATCCAAATCAACAACGCGCCTCCATGCTTTGGTTTCATGATCACGGCATGGATAACACGGCTCCACAGGTACATGCCGGTTTAGCTGGATTATATTTTATCCGCGACCAGTCTGATGATGACCTGTTTAGTCTGCTGGGTGGGCAAATCCATAATAATGAGTTAATGGAACTGCCCTTGGTAATTCAGGATAGAGTGGTGGACTGCGATTTTTGCTGCTTCGATTATTGGGCTGGGCTGCCGACTAAAAACACACTGGACACTGTATCCGGAAAATTAACATCAATAGACTCGGTGCGCCCTGAATTTCTCGGTGACTCCATATTCGTTAATGGCAGACCTTGGCCCCATCATGAAGTCGGCCAAAATCGTTATCGCTTACGCATTGTAAATGGTTCCAATGCCCGTACCTATGCACTGGCATTGGTTAACCCCGAACCATGGACATCTCAAAATGTTACTGGTACTCCAAAAGTTTGGTATAGCGATAAAATTACCGTCATTGGCAACGATGGCGGTTTATTTCCACTTAAACAAACCTTGCAGGAAACTGATTATATCGTGCTGGCACCTGGGGAACGCCTGGATTTGATTCTCGATCTAACCGATATCTGTCCAGATGAAGTCTCCAAGTTGAGAATGGTTAATTTGGCGGTTGGATCGTTATTTAATGGTGATTGGCCGGAAGGCATTTTTCAATTCGAAGCGACTGGCGGCTCCATTTTACAGCCTACGCCTATACAAGCCACACCCAATCCAGACTATAAATTTTTGACTACGTTATTGGCAATCAAACAGGCCAATATCATGCAATTTTGCATCAAACATAATCATGGTGAATGTGATTGCAGCACCAATCAGTCACAAATAACCCAAGCCAAAACAAAGTTTCTGGACGATCTTGATCAATTGCTTCTCAAATATGCTGATGATGAAGGATTTCATTGGGATGACGCGAGTAAAACTCTGGTGGCAATCAACGGCGATGCTGTGCAGAATCGCCTGATTGTACTCATGAATGATACTAAAGGCTTAAAAGATGCTATTGGCGTAATTAATACCTTTACGGAAGAGCAAAAATGGCATGACACTCAGATTTGGGAAATGGGCGCGGTGAAGCCGGACAGCACACTGACACCGTTTCAAATTCCTTTCGATGTAACTGTGAATCAGGTGTCTCAAGGTATCGACAAAGGTCAACCATCGAGTTTTAAAGATTACCAAGTATTGCGATCAACTTTTTTTAAACCTAATCCTGGTTTGCCCGACAAGGTTATCACCAACAATAATCAGGAATATCCTGAATTAGCACAAGCCCAAATCAAACCCCAAGTTAAAACTTATGAACGCTGGTATGTTGCCAATATTGGTAATTGGCAACCGGCTGACGGTGTCCAAACCATACAAATTCCAGATATGCATCCTTTTCATATCCATCTGGTTAATTTTGTAGTTTTACGACGTTTTGTTTTGCAGACAAATGGCAGCTTTGTGCAATCCTACCCAAGTATCGGCATTGTCAATAGTGGGCTAAACACATTTGATGGTCAGGTTAGGCACGATACGGTTCGAATTAATTCTAACGAACTAGTAGAGTTGTTAGTATATTTCCCTGAAGGATATACAGGACAATATCCTTATCACTGTCATTTGGTCGAGCATGAGGATATGGGGATGATGTCGCATTTTGAAGTACAAGCATCCAACTAACGAAATTCTTGGTGTGCTTAGTGTGCAAAGTAAACTACTATCAAGAGAATGTTTTATTTAAGTTACTTTGGCAATAAGCACCCTACCCCCAGCTTTGACATTAAAACCGTATTTAATTAACAGCGTATAAGCCCATTGCCGTTGCCAAATGAGTGTACCCAACCAACTCGCACATGTAATCTGCGTCTGGCGGTAAATGCTCCTACTCCGTCAATACATCCACTTACAGGGAGTCGAATGCGGGGTTGAGCAAGGTTAATTCATGGTAATTAAATTCAGGCATGGGGAGTATTTTCTGTAACAGCAAATGTCGACACAAAAAAGCTCTGGCAAAAACATCGGAATTGGGGGTGTGTATGATTTCATTTCATTTGTTTCGTTACGACGAAAAGGTAAGAGGTAAAACATAGCGGATTCATTCATGATAGTCTTCAGCAGCAGTTAGTCTTAATAACCTATCAAAATCTTCCTTATAGTCAATATCAAATTCTGCTTCGGGTATAGGAATTTTCTGCAAATTGGTTTCAAATGCCTTAAACAATGACCTTGCACCTCGGTCACCACTTAAAGTTAGCAATTGCTCAAAATAGCGAGCTGGAAATAAAGCAGGTACCCCAACAGATTGCGGGTATTGACTAGCAACAATTTTATCCGTAGCACTTTGCCAACCCTTCAACAATTGTTGAAGATGCCGGGTATTAATCAGCGGTTGATCGCATAACAATATAAGCACTGCACTAGCAGATGCAGGTAAAGCGTTAACCCCTGCGCGTATGGAAGAGGCAATACCCTCTTCCCAGTTTGCATTGATAACAGTGTTGCGTTTATCAAGAGCAAGAGCAGATTGGATTTCGGCAGCATGTGCACCTAGTACTACATAGACTTGCTTGCCTAACAGCACCTGTACATTTTGTAGCGTATGCGCCAATAAACTCTGATTACGCCATTCAAGCAATTGCTTGGGGCTACCCAGACGTGTGGAAGCGCCTGCGGCTAAAATAATGGCATAGACTTTATCTAGGGATGCAGACATGTAAATCAACTGTGGACTTGGAAGACAAGGGCCGCCCGGAACGATTGCTTAGTTCGGCGCGTATACCCGCCACAATAGATAGAGCGATTTCTTCTGGCGTTTCCGCCCCTATATCCAGGCCCACAGGCCCAAACACCCTATTACTGATTAAAGAGCTGTCATTACCCAAGCTTTGCAATAACCTGTCTTTACGCGGCGCAGGCCCCAATAAACCGATAAACGGAATATGACTATGCACCAGCGCTTGCAGGTACCGCTGATCGTATTCTATATTATGCGTCATCAATACAGCGGCGTTAAAACTGTCCAGTTCCAGCGTATCACTAACTTTCTCTGGTACAGCATACAGTAACTGATCAGCCAACGGAAAGCGTTCAGGTTTAATATGGGCTGGTCGATAATCAACCACGCTAACTTGCCAACCAAGTGCCTTGGCACAGTTAACCACTGGTATGGCATCCGCTCCCGCTCCAAAAATCAATAAATGCAAGGGTGGTTGCAAAGGATCATAAAAGGCGCTGAATTGATGACCATTAATAGTATGAGACTCAATGCGCGGTTTTTGTTGCAACAGGCTTTGCAGCGCTGCCGTCATAAAAGGAAAGGGCGCTGAGGACAACATTTGCTGATTATTAGTCGTTGTGGCAGGCAAAAACAGGTTGTGTCCAACACAAAAATCAGCATACTGTGAATCAAAAATGGTAACCAGTACCCCGGCAAGTTTGGACTCAGCCACTTCGGCAATACTATTCAAGGGGCTAAAATCATTTTCTGCGCTGAGTAATTGCAGCAAAACTTTAACCGCACCATTGCAACCCAAACCTAAGCCCCAAATGACGTCTTCCGGCGAGCGCATATCATAAAAAACCGTTTTAGCAACGCCACTGGCAAATACCGAGAGCGCTTGCTCCACCAAATCGCGTTCGAAACAACCACCACCCAGCAAACCGGTCAACTCGCCTTTATGGCTAATCAACATGCGTGCACCCGCTTTTTGATAGGTGGAACCAAAGGTTTCTATAATGGTAGCGAGTACTACCGGGTGTGCATGCTGTTGCAATTGCCGATATGCAGGCAGCAGGTGGTTGATTTTATTGGCCATCCCTGCATTAACTCCAGCTCAAATCTGTTTTAAGTAATGGCAGTTGCCTTACACGAATGCCGGTAGCGGCAAAGATTGCATTACACACTGCCGGCGCCAACGGTGGCAATGCGGGTTCGCCCAAACCCGTCACCGGGTAATTGGTTTTAAGAAAATGCACATCCACCTGGGTAGGCGCTTCGGCAATACGTATCATGGGATAGTCGTGAAAATTGCTCTGCACAATACGGCCTTTTTCGATATTTAAGTCTTGAAACATCAATGCGCCCAAACCATCAATCACAGAGCCCTGCACTTGATTTTCCGCTCCGCTTAGATTCACAATTTGTGCGCCAATATCGGTGGCAACCACTACCCGATCCACCTTTAGTTTACCCTCTTTGGAAACTGTCACTTCCGCGACTTGCGCAATATAGCCTAAATGACTGAAATGGAAAGCAATACCCTGCCCTTGCCCTCGCGGTAAGGATTTTTTGCCCCACTCGGCTTTATCCGCCACATGTTGCAACACATGCTTCATGCGATTAACGTCGTAAGGGATGCCTTGTTGACCAGTGCCTGGGATAAAATCTTTGTCACCCAGAATTTCCAGACGAAACTCCAGAGGATCGCGACCAGCGGCATGTGCCAGTTCGTCAATAAAACTATGAAACACCCAGGCCAGTACATTACTGCGCGGCGCTCGCCAAGGCCCCATGGGTATATTACATTCCAGTGGCGTTTGTTCCAGCAGGCAGTTTTCTACCCAGCGTCCGGGAAATTCATCACCCGACAAATTGGCACCACTCCCCAACTCCAACGTGGGTTTACCCTCTTTGATAACCGAGTGGGCAAACGTCACAAAATGGTTGTGCCAAGCAATTAGCTTGCCTTTATCGTTCAGTCCGGCCTGCAAAAAGTGGAAACCACCCGCGCGAAACTGGTCATGCTGCAAATCGTCTTCACGGGTCCAAGTTAACTTGACAGGCACGGACAATTGTTTGGCAATAGCGGCCGCCTCAACTATATAATCGGGAATTAAGCGTCGCCCAAAACCACCGCCGCTGCGGGTGATGTGTAAGGTAATTTTGTCTTTAGGAATATCTAGCGTTTCTGTGACAATTTTCTGCCCTGCTTCTGGATTTTGTGTGGGTGCCCAAATTTCCAAAGCCCCATCCTTATAAAAGGCAGTACAATTTTGTGGTTCAATACTGGCGTGAGAAATAAAAGGATAGCTATAAGCTGCAACCACTGTTTTATCTGCATCAGCAAACGCTTTATTAAAATCACCATCGTTGCGCAGTGTCTCTGTACCCGGTTGTGAAGATAACTCTTGGGCCTTGGCCGTAAACCCAGCCCAGCTTTGTTCAACCACTTTACCCTCATCCCACACTACTTCCAACTGTTTACGTGCGCTAAAGGCTTCCCAGGTTGAGTCGGCTACAATGGCAATACCCGGCAATAATCCCTTCAGGCTACTACCGCCTTCGATTATAAAAGCATGACGCACACCGGGTAAGGATTTGATTTTATCCAGATTGGCACTAACAACTTTGCCGCCAAACACCGGCGATTTTACATAAACAGCATAGAGCATATTAGGCTGTTTTACATCAATACCAAACAGCGGCTTACCTGTCACTACACTGGGGTTGTCGATACCGCCAATACGCGAACCTAGCAACTTATAATCTTTTGTATCTTTTAACTTGACCGTATCGGCAGAGGGAACCGGTAGCGTAATAGCGTGTGCTACCAATTGCCCATAGTCTAGCTGACGGCCACTGGCTGGATGATGCACCGCGCTGTCTTTTGCTAGCAGTTCAGCTGCCGGTAACTGCCAAAGCTCTGCGGCTGCACTGATAAGCATGGTGCGTGCAGTGGCACCCAAGCGATGAAATTCTTCGTAGTTGGTCGGCGTAGAACGAGAACCACCGGCACTTTGGCTACCGTAAATAGGATCAAGATCGCCTTGCACGATCACCACATCCCGCCAATTAACTTCCAGTTCTTCCGCAATAATCATAGGCAGCGAGGTTTTTATACCTTGACCAATTTCCGGTTGCTTGCTAATCAGGGTGACGATACCATTGGTAGCAATGCGAATAAAAGCATTGGGTTTAAAGCTTGACGCTTCGGAAATAGCAGAGGGTTTAGCCACATGTTTGCTAGCGCTATTCGCTTCATCAAGATAAAAACCGAGCACCAAACCACCACCAGCTAGCGCAGAAGTACGCAAAAAACTACGGCGGCCGGGATTTTCAAGTTGGGACCTAATCATATGGACTCCTGACTGGTTAGTTTCGCCGCCAGATGTATACCCGCACGAATACGCAGATAAGTACCGCAACGACATAAATTACCTGCCAGGGCGCTATCTATATCAGCATCGGTGGGTTGCGGCGTTTTTTTCAAAAGCGCTGCTGCTGTCATTAGTTGTCCAGCTTGGCAATATCCGCATTGCGGTACGTCCAACTCTTGCCATGCCCTTTGCAAAGGATGTTCGCCATGGGGATGCAAACCTTCTATGGTGGTTATTTTGCTTTGCCCCACTTTAGATATTGGCGTCTGACAACTGCGGGTCGGCTGGCCGTCAATATGCACTGTACATGCGCCGCACTGACCGATTCCGCAACCGAATTTAGTGCCGACCAGTTGCAGATGGTCTCGCAATACCCATAACAAAGGTGTTTCTGCCGCCACCTCTACAGTTTTGTGCACTCCGTTTACCCTGACTGTGTATTTGCTCATATGAAATGATTCTGCTGATAATTATTATTGATGTTTTTAACCAAACTAAAATTATGTCTACATAAAATGTAACTATTTATTCATTCAAGATACCAAGCTAACAACGTTCGTAAGCACTGACTGCCTAGGCCCAAAAAGCCGAGTACCCAAAGGATCTGACCGAAGAAAAAGCCTTAGTTAATACAAAGGTGAATAGTTACCATGAAATAAACACATATATTTAGTCCTGTTAGTAGGAAGCAAAAATTGTACCGACTATAGCAAGTATAAATTAGACAACGCACAATTTCGTAGGTATTTGAATATCAATCAAATTACAAAAAATTCAATAATTTTCTAGAACACATATCAGTATTCCATTTAGAAATACCGGCAAATAGTTTAATTACCAACAGCACATCAACAGCTGCTGTTTCTTCAGCAACACAAAATTTATTTTTTAATGTTATTTATTATTTCAAACAAAGACTTGAAAAGTGGCATATTAATTGATTATCAAATTAAGCGATATGCATAATGCAAAAAATCGTGTATCACAATAAACACTCGATAAATCCGCTTATTATTTGCAATACTTATGTCCAAATCTTCAGTTCATCGCATGGCCAGTGCGCGCATCCCTACCGCCTATGGCGACTTTCAACTTTGTTATTACACCAATACTGAGGATAAAAAAGAACATTTGGCCTTTTATACTGGAAACATAAACGAAGTAGATGAGGTGCTGGTCCGCATACATTCCGAATGCTTTACGGGTGATGTATTGGGTTCCAGACGTTGCGATTGTGGAGAACAACTGGATAACTCGCTAAAAATGATAGCCAAACGCGGCGCAGGAATACTGGTCTACCTCCGCCAGGAAGGTCGCGGTATTGGTTTGTTGCAAAAAATGCGTGCATACAACTTACAGGACCAAGGATATGATACGGTGGATGCCAACTTGCTACTGGGGCATGGTGCCGACGAAAGAAATTATGCGCTGGCCGCACGTATTCTGGAAGAATTACAAGTAAAATCCGTATTACTGATGACTAACAATCCACTAAAAATTAGCGCACTCAAAGCGGAAGGCATCCAAGTTAATGCGCGCATTCCCTTAGAGGCCCAAGTCAACGCCGACAACGAAACTTACCTGTTAACTAAAGCCATGCGCATGGATCACCAGCTACAGATTACTTCTTTTTCTTACGCCAAAAACCATAGAGCAGCTTATGACTATCAATCAGCAGATTGAAAACTGGCTGGCTTCGCGCAAAACCACTTTTGAGTTTGAAAACCGCCCGTTTGTGACACTTAGCTACGCACAGAGCTGGGATGGCAGTATTACTACGCGTACCGGCGAAACACTGGCGTTAAGTGGCGCAGAATCAACCCGCCTGACCCATCAACTACGCAGCTTGCATGATGGCATACTGGTGGGTATCGGGACTGTGCTAACCGACGATCCGCAACTCACCGTCCGCGAATGGACCGGCGCTAACCCGCAACCCATCGTACTGGACAGCCACCTACGCATGCCACCCAACGCCCGTCTTTGCCAACATTCTGATAAAAATTGCTGGATTTTTACCAGTTTAAACGATGATTCAGATTTTGGTAACCAGGTTGAAATCATCACTATGGAGGGTGATAACGAAGGTAGGGTTAACTTACAACACGCACTCGGCTTACTCTGGGAAAAAGGGATAAAAATGCTGATGGTAGAAGGCGGTAGCCAAGTGATTACTGCATTTCTGAAAGCACAATTAGCGGATGCGCTGGTACTAACCATTGCCCCCACTTTAATTGGCGGCTACAAAGGCGTTGGAAACTTGGGCATTACCAGCAAACAGCAGTTACCTAAAATTCGCCCGCTATATTCACAGATGCTTGAGGATGACCTGATTATGTGGGGAGATTTGCAATACCAAGAGCCAGCCTTATCGTGAAAGCACAACAGCTCTGGTTTACCAATCCCTATCAAATCGAAATCCGTGAGCAGTCATTACCTACCTTGCAAGCTGAGCAGATACTCATCAAAAACGATTGCTCTGCTATTAGTGCTGGCACAGAAATGCTGGTGTATCGTGGACAATTGCCAGCCGATCTTACCCTGGATGCCACACTAAGCGCTTTACAAAACGCGCCCACTTATCCTTTGCAATATGGCTATGCCAGTGTTGGCAGAGTGGCACAGACTGGCACAGCTGTCGCAAGCCATTGGCAAGACAAACGGGTGTTTGCCTTTCAGCCACATGCCAGCCATTTTATCACTACCCCGGAACAAGTCATCGCCTTACCGGATGACATGACCCCCGAAGCAGCGGTGTTTTTGGCCAATATGGAAACAGCGGTCAATCTGCTGCTGGATGGCAATCCTGCACTAGGCGAACGCGTACTGATCTTAGGACAAGGGGTCGTTGGTCTGTTGGTTTCTAGCTTACTGGCACAGTTTCCATTAGCGGCACTGTATGGTATGGATGGCTTGGTTGAACGGCGGAGTCGTGCTTTGCGCATGGGTGTGCAACAAGTTTACGACCCTGGCTCTGCTACACAAATTGCCGTGTTAAAACAGGCGCTACAATTACCCTCACCACAACTGGCAACACCTGGCACAGGCGTTGATTTAATCTACGAACTGAGCGGTGTACCAGATGCCTTGAATCTGGCTATTGATTTATGCGGCTATAGCGGACGTATCGTTATCGGTAGCTGGTATGGCAACAAAGCCGGCACTCTACACTTGGGTGGTGTTGCACACCGTAATCGCATAAAACTCATTAGCAGTCAGGTCAGTAGCATTGCCCCGGAACTCACTGGCCGCTGGGATAAAGCACGCCGTTTTCACACCAGTTGGGACATGCTGCGCCGGGTGCAACCACAATCATTGATTAGTCATCGACTGCCGCTTACGCAAGCGAACAGCATCTATCAACAACTAGACCAAACCCCCGAAAAAGTCTTGCAAGCTATTTTTATTTATTAAAAGTGAAGGAAAAACCAAAGTGTATAGTGTAGCCGTAACCCGTGAATTCATTGCCCGTCATTTCTTATTTGGAGGCGACTGGGGGAGCGAAAATCAGCCCCATGCCCATCAGTATGTTGCAGAAGTTAGAATTAAGGGCGAACAGCTCGACCAACACGGCTATCTGGTCGATATTGTTGCCATTGAAGCGGCTCTAGACCTGATAGTGTCAGAGTTCCGCGATCAATTGCTTAATGATAAAGCAGAATTCGCCGGACTTAACCCTAGTATCGAGCACTTTAGTCGCATTATCAGCGAAAAACTCATCGCAACCATCAACCCACCCGGTACTGGTTCACTACGGGTAAAACTGTGGGAGAATGCCAGTTGCTGGGCTGCTTATAAACAGCCTTTCTAAGCAATCCTAAACCATGCGCATCGGTTTGTTGATTTATGGTGATTTGAACACAGTGAGCGGTGGCTATCTGTACAACCGGAAACTGGTATCTTATCTACGCGAACAGGGAGAACAGGTGCAGATTATCAGTCTGCCGCAGCGCAGATACTGGCAGCAACTAGGCGATAATTTCAGCCAGTTTTGCCTTGCGCAAATCAGCGCAGCCGATATTGACATATTGATACAGGATGCCATGGTGCATCCTTCAGTATTTATGCTGAATCAACGCTTAAGCAAACAGCTCAAGATACCTCTTATTGCACTGATACACTTACTGACAAGTTTCGATCACCACCCGTGGTTTAGCGTCTGGTTTTATCGATCCATCGAACGCCATTATCTTAAATCCGTAGCGGGAATAATAGTTAACAGCCAAACCACTAAAGCACAAGCAATTGAGTTAACCAACAACCACCCCCCGCCCCTGTGTTTGGCAGTACCAGCAGGCGATAATTTTCCCTGCGCGCAGATAGAGTTTGATGCTATCAACCAACGCGTACTAACACCCGGCCCTTTGCACATTCTGCTGGTAGGTAATGTCATTCAGCGTAAGGGTTTACATGTATTATTGCAAGCACTACGGCAACTGCCAACCGAGAACTTTCAGCTGACAGTAGCCGGACGACTGGACATGGAGCCTGACTATGTAAAGCGGATAGAAACGCTTATTCACGATTCACAGTTGCAAAAACAAGTGCTGCTAAAAGGGCCGGTACAAGGCCAAGCCCTGGCCAATCTATACCTGCAGCATCATATAATGGTATTACCCTCTGCCTATGAAAGCTATGGCATCGTCTATGTAGAAGCCCAGCAGTTTGGTCTGCCAGTAATCGGCACCCGCGCAGGTGCTGCTAAAGAAATTATCAAACACGGCGATAATGGTTATTTAATAGCGGTTGAAGACTGGCAAGCCTTAGCCGATCACCTGCAAACATTACAAAATAAGCGTTCACTTTTACTAGAATTAAGCCAGAATTCCTTAGCCGCTTATAGCCGCCATCCAACTTGGAAAAACAGTTGCAAAACCATACGCGAATATTTATATGCGCGATTGGACGGTGATTAAAAACACAAAATAATACTTATCAACATAAATGATATTTCATTCTAAATCTATCATTATCTTTAAGAAAATTAAGCAGATATAATAAACCTGCTTTTATGATTAATACCTTGATTAGAGGATTGGGTGATTAAGGACAATTACTGAAATGGATTTATTGATGGCGGGATTTATCCCGCCATTTTTATTGGGTAACGCTCTAGGATAAAATCAAACAACAACACTTTTTTTATCAAATAAATCTTTTCTATCTAAATACCCAATAAAGCTTAAAATCTTCGTAATATATGTTCGTCGCATCTCATGATTAGAAAATGATAAAAGCCCAGTATCCTACTTACGGATTTTTTTGCGGCCGTTAGTTGACTTGAATGAGAATAAAGCCCAGCTTAAAAGCAGATATGGTTATAAATCCAAAGGATAGCTTGAATGTAAAAAAACTCGGTTATTTCAAAGCATTTGCTGGGTTTCGCGTTGTTCTACCCAATCTACGTACCATATGCACATAACAGAATTGCAAACAGCTCGAACGATCCTCAGGCCATTTACCAACAATGATGCTAAACAAGCATTTTCGTGGTTTGGCGATCCAGATGTAATGAAGTTGACTCCTTATGGTCCAGATGTCACACTGGAAACCACCCTTTCAAGGATCACTCATTATATTGATCACCAAGAGCAATATGGGTATGCAAAATGGATGATTATTGATAGTACTACCATGAAACCCATTGGTGACTCAGGCCCCATGTATTTTCCAGAATGTCAGAGTTTCGAGTTAGGCTATAGATTGTTGCCTAGCTTCTGGAACCAAGGTATAGCAACCGAAGTTGCAACTGCCTGGATTCGGTATTGCTTTCAAGTATTAGGCTTGAAAAATTTAATGGCTTTTACGCATACAAAAAATTTGGCTTCAATACATGTTCTAGAAAAAACAGGATTTCAATTCAGCCATCAAGAGCGCCTTTTGGGGATGGACAGCATGATTTTTAATATCGCCAGTCGGCGTAACCGTGATTAGCAGACGAAGTAATTATGCTGGCACCTATAGCTGCTCGAAAAACGGCATGATCAAAATGCCAACTCCGCTTGACGACTTTCAGGCGCAGGTACGCTCAATTCTTCATGAACTAGGCATAGCAGAAGACATGCCGGCAGCCCGTGGTTTGGTGTTGTGGTCGCCGCCGTCCGAACTTGTTGTCGCCGAGATTGCGGCTAACGGTAAAGAATTTCTGTTAACGCCTGAAGCTTCCTCTGCTTGGCATAAGCTTCGAACTGCTGCCGCAGACGATTGCATAGAACTACAAATGATATCGGCCTACCGAAGCCTGGAACATCAGGCAGCCATCATCCGCCACAAGCTTGAGCGAGGCCAAAGTTTAGACAATATTCTTAAGGTATTGGCTCCTCCCGGTTACAGTGAGCACCATAGCGGTACCGCCATTGATATCGGCGCTCCCGGCTGTCTGCCTGTGGATGAACGGTTCGATACCATCCCGTCCTATGGCTGGTTGTCCGAATACGCCAACAGCTTTGGATTTTTTCTGTCGTTTCCAAAAGACAATCCCTTCGGCTATATTTACGAACCTTGGCATTGGCGATTTAGGGCTTAGTTTCAAAAAAATAGCCTGCCCTATAATCAACGCCTAATAGCCTGAATTGTTTGCCTTTATATATTTAAAAGTTTTTGTAACTATTCAGCTAGATTATCAAAAAACTTATAGGCAGTTGATAACCTTGGCTTTGGGTGCAGGGGGTCCTGGTAGAGGTGTTGCCAGCATGGATGCTGGCATCAAGCCTACATGGATGTATTCACGGCGTCCTCTACCAGGAACCCCGGCACCCAAAGCCAAATAGCAGACAATACGCTTAATAGTTACAAGTTTTTCAAAATGGCAATATTATATTAATCGGTAATTTACTTCTGTTACGTTTAACGGTAAGGTTAGACTACAACTTATTCCCAATATTACGCGTTGCTACTCGCGGCTACCAGAACTTCACCATAACAATTGATAATCAATGGAGATAATAGATGAAAACCATCATTGCAGCACTGACCATGATTTCTTTATTTTCTATGTCCGCTATAGCAGCAGAAAATAACAATCAAGTGATCACCAACCAAAAAATCATCTTAAATAACCTAGACAAGATACTTAATAACCAAACTAAGCTTGATAAAATTATAGATAATCAGAAAACCATATTAGGTAATCAGGAAAAGATACAGGATAATCAAAAAAAACTTGATAAGATTCTTCAAAATCAAGAAATCATAATAGAAAAGCTCGGTTCTAAACCCAGCAATTAGATCAAATGGAACGCGAGCTAAATTAGTATCACAATAATCTCCAAGCATATTGACGATAACAAGACACCCATAACCCGGCAAGGATACAATGTAGTTAATCAATCAAGAAACCACCACTTTGATGTTGCCACATTGCGAAATACATACCTTGTTTGGCCAGAAGTTCTTGGTGGGTGCCTTGTTCGATGATATTACCTTGATCTAACACAATAATCCGATCCATACTCAAGATAGTGGATAGACGGTGAGCAATAACCAAAGCTGTTTTATGTTTTATGAGTTCGAAGATAGCGACCTGTATTTGTTGTTCAGTGAGTGAATCTAAGGCACTGGTGGCCTCGTCCAGCACCACGATAGGCGCATCTTCTAAAAAGGCACGAGCAATCGCAATTCGCTGTCTTTCTCCACCTGAAAGCTTAACCCCCCGCTCACCCACCAGCGTATCAAAGGTTTGTGGTAATGCGCTGATAAAATCCAGGCTGCGCGATTTTTGAGCCACATCCAGTAGTTGTTCGTCTGATACTTCCGCACCTAAAGTGATGTTATCGCGAATCGAGCGATGAAATAACTCAGGCTGTTGTGGAACCATGGAGATTTGTTGACGTAGGGATTCCAGGGTAAAGTTTTTTGCGTCAATTCCATCAAAGTAAATATGACCTTGCTGAGGATCTAAGAATCGAAACAGTAGCTTGGTCAAACTGGATTTACCAGAGCCAGAATGACCAACCAGCGCCACCTTTTCGCCAGCTTTAATATTAAGCGAAAAGTTTTTAAAAAGAGCCGTTTGCTGGCTATTATTTGAGTGATAGCTAAAGTAAAGGTTTTTAAAATCAATATCCCCTAAGCTAATGATATGTGGTTGTGCCTCAGGGCTATCGACTTCAAGTTCTTTTTGTCTAAAGACTTCTGCCATTTCTGAGGCGTCCGCCAAAGAGGTAAACAAGTTTCTAATATTACGCCCAAACTCCCATAAGCGTTGAATCAGCATAAGCATAATTGATTGAAATAAAACAAATAAGCCTATCTCAAAATTCCCGGCTTGCCATTTTTGGATCATGAGATCAATTAAGAGTAGTTCGAAGCCAAAGGTCATTAAGCCTTGGACAGCAAAAGAAAGGAAAGTAAAAGCCCAAGCAACTTTTTTCTTTTTGTAAACATGGTCAGTGGCTTTGTTAATGAGCTTTTGCTCTCTATTTTCTAAGGCAAAGCTTTTGACAATAAACATATTGCTAATAGCATCCGAATAAGCACCTCCCACCAGTGAGTCTGCTTCGGCCACAGCTTTCTCAAAACGCAATTTCCAGATGGAATAGCCGATATTCCAAGCGATAAATACTACAACCCAAATTAAAAAGTAATACGCAAACTCTGGTTCCTGTTGATAAAACAAGGTGAAAGAAATAGAGATGGCTAAAATATTCATGTAAAACTGAAATAAAAACCAATCCATAATAGCTTCAAATGAATGAGTGAAGCGATAGGCTTGTTTTATTAGACTGCCAGAAAAGCGATCTTCAAAGAAAGAATACTTCTGTTTTTTAAGGATATCAAAACAGCGTTTATCTAACAGATTAATACCACCCGCTTCTAAGGGTATGATGGCTATTTCCAGAAAGCGCCAAGATATCCAGATTCCAGCATAAATACCAGCTAGGGTTTTTAAATTGTCTAGTAATAGAGCAAGGGTAGCTTTGGAATAAGGTAAGGCTAGGCCATTAGCAATGTTTTTATAATAGACAGGTGCAGATAAATCCAGGGTGATGGCACTGCCTAAAGCGAATAAAGTTAATAAGAAATAGCCTTTTTTTTGCCAGATAATTTTGCAGTATTCTTTAAATATAATATCCATTCGCTATAGGCATCCATGAACTGTAGGTTTTTTATGATGGAAAATAATGACATAAAGCTTAAAAGCTTCGTAATCTTGAGTAGTCACATCGCATAATTAGAAAATTAAAAAGCACAGCACCCTAATTGCGTATAGTTCGGCACTGTGGATATTATAAGGGATAGCACCCTTTTCCTTTACAACCCTTAAAATTTATTCTTCTGGATAGTAAAGAAATTCGGCGTCCTGCTTGATAAACCGCTTGATCAACCATGGACAAACAATCCGATCAATTTTGGGATGTTCTCTTATGATCCATTTATGGGGATTTTTTAAGTTTTAGTCTGAGTATCTAGTGCGGATTTAAAAGCTTTCGCCAAATCATTGCTGCTACCTTCACCCCAGTAGTGCAGAAATACAATTCTTGGTGATTCCCCAACCATGTGATTGTGAATCGTAGTAATTGCGATACCAGCACCGCGTAAGGCTTTCAGTACACCTTGTAGTTCGGACTCCAGCACTGCAAAGTCACCTTCGACGATGGCTTTGTCATTGCTGCCTGCAAATACCGCCCAAGTATTGACACCCATGCTCTTGCCAACAGTATGACCATCCATTTGCGTAGTACGGCCAATGGTGGCTTTATATACTTCGCCCGTTTTTTCTAGGGTGGCACCAATGATAGTTTCTATGGACTTTGGATCTAGCGATGTTTTACTCACATCGAATGACTTAGGTTTTGTTGTGATTTTAGTTGTGCTGGTTTCCTTAATTTTAGCAAATACCTTGCCGACGCCAGACGCCAGATTATCTAATTCACCAGAACCACCAATATGCATAAACATCACTTTCGGGGTATCCCATAGAAAATGATTGTGCAACGCAGTAACTTCAATGCCGTTTTCCAGTGCGGTGCTCATCACCGGGTTGATCTGGTCCTCCTGCAACACCATGTCGCCCATAATCATTACTTTCTCACCTACAAAAGAAAAGGCAGCCCAGGAAGTAAAGCCAGTAGCTGCTGACATTTTTACACCAGCAACGGTAACGGTTAAATCGCTCCGAGGGACAGAAACTTTGAAGACATTTTCTGCAGTATCGAGTTTTCCTTTTGCTCCTGTCAATTGTTCTATCTTGGCGGCATCCAGTATACCTGTATGCTGACCAGGCTCCTGAGCATAGACCGCACTGCTCAACAGTGATGAGATTAACAGAGCTAGAACTTGAGATTGAATCAGGGTATTCATATAAAAACTCCTTCCTGGGCTAACCAGATTTTGATATTACTAAATAAAAAACCGATACTACCAGAGCAGAGATAACGCCGACTTTGTAACGAATCAACGCCAAAATAGCGTATAAACTAATAATTGCGGATATAGCATCAAACGTCCCTGTAAAGCCTTGTGACCAGAACACTTGCTAACCAAAAAATATGGCCAAATTTAGAATCACGCCAACCACTGCAGCGGTTATGCCTGTTAATGGCGCAGTGAATTTCAGATCACATTGTCGATGGACCGCCAGCCAAAATAAATATACCGAACCTTTGGCATAACCCAATTCTAAAGTTCTATCCATATAGTGCGACATGGTGGTGCCCACAGTACTGGTAGTGAGTATCACTGTCCAATACAGTACGGGTTAAAACGTTTCGCTAGTAACTGCCAAATGAGCGTGATCAGAAATAGACCAATCAGAATCAGTGAACTCGGCCCATAGCCAATATCCAATGTCATGTACAATAAATCACCCGCGGTTTCACCTAAAGTAGTGGCGCAAATTTTGATGATCCAAAAATAAATAGTGATTTCTGCGACTTTATTCATTGTGTCTGCCTATTGCTCATCTACAAGGCCAGAGTGCGCATCGCGTACCCTGACCATTATACTGATAGTGATTGTTTAGTCGGTAGCAAAGCAGTAGAAATAACCGGCACCACCGGTACTGACCAAATTATCCTGACTACAGCCACGACTAGCATGGGTCGAGTTCCAGGAAACATTGCCACCAGTCGCACCCCGGTTGGTGCGATCGGAATGACCTAACTGAACAGTGCCATCGCCACTGCTAGTGTAGTTTTTACAAGTATGATCGGCAGCATCGCTGTAGGCTCTGCCATCGGGTTTTGAACCTGTGAGAATATCGTGCTGATTGGGGGTATCGCCAACGCCGTTGATCGATGCGCCCTTTTCAGTCAACGTGGTCTTACGATGGACGTTGTTACCCAGCTGACCGAGTTCTACGGTATCGCCATGCAAATGGGCAAGATCGTTAGCGATGATAGCACCGTTTGCATTAGCCCAAGGTCCGTTGCCAATGCGGTCACGGGCGTTTACAGCAGGTTGGTTGCCATCAGCCTGGGTACTTAAATATGCTCTCCAAGTGCGGTTTCCGGCACCGACTTCGCTGGCCAATTTTTGACAATGTGCATCCGCACCGGTTAAGCCACCCAGATCAGCACCCTTGCCTAGACCAACACTGGTTACAAAAAATCCCAATGGGGGTTTGGGTGCATCAGTGGCGGGCTGTTGTGCATAGACTGCTGAAGCGGATATCACCAATAGGCTGGTTAGAAAGCTAGTTTTTTTATTCATTGTCTCAGATGATCGGTTAGTAAAAGGATAATTAGAGCTAGGCTCTAGACCATACCGTGAGCATTTATCGTGCCGTATTACATGATGAGAAATTTTCGCTTTTGCAGAACATATCAGGCAGTTAATTGCTGCCTATCAGACAGGATATGCTGATTAGCTGCTATTAAACAAACACCACCTAGGCTAACAAATTAAAGCGGAACACCTAGTGCAGTTTGCGCAAGCACTGAAGACACCACAAACCTAGCAGTAACACAAGTGCATCTCGTAAACGCATCAGTGCAATCAAACTCACCACCGTCTCTGTAGGCAGTTGCAAATAATGAAAAGCCCAAAACAGCGCAGCTTCCAAAGTACCGATCCCGCCTGGCAACGGCAACAGAAAAGCTAAGCGTATCGACATCAGAATGATTAGAAAGGCAGAAAAGTCCAGATTAATATTGACAAAACCAAGTAGCAACCACAACTCACCGATCAGTGCCAGCCAACCGCATAGCGACAATAATAATGCTTGTAGTAATAGCGCTTTCCGTTCGACAAAAACAGTGTTTATATTACCAGTTAACTGCTGACATTGCGTTTCTATCTGTTTTAGACTTGGATGATGTTGCCAGCGTTGCACTAAGCGTGTTACCCAGCGAAACGCGCGCTCTGGCTGGCGCAGAATTAAACCGCCAAGCACCGATAGTATACTCAATAGGGTAATCACAATTAGCAAAACTTCTTGCCAGTTACCCACCTCAGCCATAGGTGAAGCCAGCAGTAGAAGCACACCAAGCACCAACATGCTAAAGTTAATCCATAATTCGTAAAATCTATCCAGACCCAAGGCTAGCACGCTGCAATCTAAGGGCAGTTGCTCGCGTTTCCACAACCAATAAATCTGCAGTGGTTCACCACCAAATTGTGGGCCTGGAGTAATAAAACTAATTAATTGCCCTGCTTGGCGGATCATCAGTAACGCAAAAAAACGCACAGGTGAAGACATCAACGTAATTAATAACTGCCAGCGTTGAGTAGCTAATATCATGATAAGCAGATTAATACCCAACCAGACAAACCATTGCCAAAAGGACAAACTGCCAATAAACTTAACAATAAGTTCAACAGGTAACTGGCTAAGTATCCAGCCGACCAGAAGCAGAGCTATTAGCCGCAGCAAAACGGAAACGACTTTAAGCCCGTTCATCAGGCACCTGTATAACGGCTAAGCCACTCATCACCCCAATGCCAGATACTATATTTTCCGGTACCCAGTAATAAAAGCCAACTAGCAATAAAAATAAGTAGATAGTCGATAGCATGACTGCCCACAGTAGGATAGCACCAACCTAACAACAGGATTAATAGCAACGCGCCCAGACGTCCAGCACAACCCAACAAAATAAGGCTGGCAGCAGCTATTACACCGAAAAATAGTAGTGGATCATCAATTACGGCTGAGAAAAATGAGCGAGTATTCGTGACCATCAAAATCACGCTCAAAATAATTAACACTCTAAGTCCGGGTTGAAAAATATGTTCGCTCCAGGCTCCCACACGGTTATAAAATCTTGTAGACAGCCTACCAGTGACTACATACCAATCCAGAACAAAACCAAACAACACAGGCAACATAAAGGCAATACTGGCAATGTTGGTTAGCTTGGAATTAAGTACTGGCCAAAGTGCCAAAGCAATAAAACCCATTTGAAAGCCAGCTAAAGTACGGCGCAACGAATTTTCCGGCAAAGCATAATAGGGCAAACCCAGTAGTTGACGGTGCCGCAACCCCCATTGATAAACATAATAGGCCACACTTAACAACAGATATGAACCGTGAACTTTCCCCCAACTGATTGCCAGCAGAGGGGCAACAACTAGTCCCAACGCATCAAAGGCAATATCCAGCTGGTTACCTAGCATACTCACCTGCTTAGTGCGCCGAGCCACATAGCCATCAAAACGATCAAGCACAGCAGCCATTGTATAAAATGCAGCAGGCAGTAACACGTTAACTGACATAGCCTGATTAAGGTATAGAAAACCACCGACCAAAGCAACTAGCCCACCGCGTAAAATAGTCAGACGATTGCCCCATCCCAAACAGCTATATAGAGTGCTGTCAACAGTGGCCCGATTAAGTGTGACCAGTCTTGATACGTATAGACAAACGCCTGCCCACAGCAAGCCAGCCTGTAACGACCACTGCACAGCTGTATACCAATCTTGCGTAATGCCTAACAAAGCAAAGCCACTTAACAAAATACCACAACCCAACTCTATAATTATTTTCAGTTCCTGTATCATAAACTTATTATTAAAACCCTTATTAAGCTTACTCTGCATCTCAGCAGATATTATTCATTAAAATTGCATTTATCAGAAATCACCCTACTATTTTTTAATGGTAAAATAATAAGCTGATAATATTTTAATTTATATAAATGCAATATTTGGTCCACAATAATTCAAACTAACCATTAGTAACGAGATTAATACATGGAATGTCATCAATACAGGGAGATTCTTAACTATGTTAAGTACTAATTTGTTAAGCAGAGGCAAAAAACTAGCGGCCTTAGTTTTCCTTTTACTAACGCTGCTTATTCCAAACCGCATTAGTGCAATTACGCCCAACTCTTTTGCCAATTTTCCATTAGAAGTACTGTTAGTCGCGCTAAGCTTGCTTATCCCCTCGCAAACAGGTATTGCGTTCCGCAGTCTAATAGCGTTTTTGCTAGGACTTGGGATAATCTTCAAGATTGCCGACATGGCTACCTACCAGTTTTTTGACCGTCCATTCAATCCGGTATTGGACGGCAACTTTCTACCCAACGGCATAAACTTTCTCGAAGGCTTGACTGGGCAGATGGGTGCTTATCTAGCCATATCACTACTTGTTGCATTACTAATCGGCATTTTTGTGTTGGTCTATATAGCACTTGAACAAGTGCGAGCATTGTTGCAATTATCAGCAAAAACCAACGGCCTTGGCTTACTTGCAGGACTAGTAATATGGACAGTCTGTGCCGTTGCTGGCTGGCAAAAAGCGTCGACACCCTTTTACCAATTGCTTTCCATGCACGTTACTAACACACTGAACAGCTATGCGGATCTAAACAGTTTTAATGGTATCGTCGACAGTGATCCCTATGCAGAAGTCCCTGACAACACCCTGCTGGCAAAACTAAAAGGGAAAGATGTGCTAGTGGTATTCATCGAGTCTTATGGACGCACCGTGCTTGATAAAGCCGATTTTTCTGAATATATCCGCCCACTATTGGAAAAAAGTAGTGAAACTCTGGCAAGTGCAGGTCTTTTTGCTCGTAGCGCTTACTTAACCTCACCTACCTATGGCGGTATCAGTTGGCTTGCGCATGGAACATTGCTATCTGGTCTGTGGATCAATAGCCAGACCCGTTACGACCGCCTGGTGATGAGTGAACGCCCCTCTCTCAATCGTCTATTCAAACGCGCTGGCTGGCGAACGGTAGCTGTGCAACCAGCGCATACCATGGATTGGCCACAAGGCCAGTATTTTGGTTACGACAAAATCTATGCGGCACCCGATTTAGGTTATCAAGGCCAGCCTTTCAACTGGATAACCATGCCAGACCAATATACGCTATCTGCATTCCAATCCAGGGAGCGCCCAGAACCGCATACCCCGGTAATGGCCGAGATTGCCTTAATCTCATCGCATGCACCATGGACACCCTTGCCCATGCCTGTCGATTGGCAGCAAGTAGGTGACGGCGCACTCTTCAATTCACAGAATAGAGTTGGCGATACACCAGAAGTGGTATGGCAAAATACCGAGCGGATTCGTGAGCAATACCGTAAATCCATCGAATATACCCTTTCCACACTGGTTTCTTATGCCACCCACTATGCTGACGAAAAGCTGGTTATTCTGGTATTAGGCGATCACCAGCCTGCACCGTTTGTAACGGGCGAGTCTGAAAGCCACGATGTTCTGGTACATCTAATCAGCCGAGATAGCAAAATTATGGAAGCAGTGCGAGACTGGCAGTGGACAGACGGTATGCTACCAGCCGATAACGCACCGGTTTGGGCAATGGATAAAGTGCGGGATCGGTTTATCTCTACTTTTTCTAAATAGGGTTTTTATAGATAGGCTGGTCTGAATGATGCTAAAGCTGGGCAATATTCAGCCAGTTTATCAAAAAAACTTAATGAAGCTAATTACTTAGGCTTTTGTGGGCATAATAGCGTAGATATTAACATCGGATAGTTCGATGCAATAGGCTACGCAAATTAAATATGCACATATATAACACGCTATGCCAACAAGGCAGAATTATCAATCAGCTTCTTATGCGAATTGGCGAGCATTTCATACGCCGCCAGCTTATGGCGTAGCACGTTACGACTAATATCCAGTAAACGCGCTGTTTGCACCTGGTTTTCGTCGCAAAACTCAAAAGCAGTACGAATGACAGTTTCCTCAATGATCTCAAATAGATTCGGCGGCGCTTGTTCGAGTAGCTTTAACAGAGAACTTTCTAAAGAACGGGTGGAGATAGGCGGCGTTTCATCTGGAACTCTGTGGTCTGATAACTTAAAATCTTCTGGACGCAGACGATTACCAGGGCAAACTAGCAACGCACGATGTACAGCATTTTCAAGTTCGCGAATATTACCGGGCCAATCATAATTCAACAAAGCCAACTCAGTTGCTGCGGATAGTTTGACTTCACTATAGCCTAGGCGATCACCGTATAATTTAAGGAAATGTTCCGTTAAAGGCAAAATATCACCTGGACGCTCACGCAAGGGTGCCAAATAAATAGTGGCAACATTAAAGCGATAATACAAATCAGCACGGAAATGCGAAGCTGCAACAGCTTCTTCAAGATTGATATTAGTGGCAGCAATAATTCTTACGTCAACTGGCACAGCTGTTCTTGACCCCACCTTAACCACTTCACGTTCCTGTAAAACGCGCAGTAATTTGGCCTGCAAGCCTAAAGGCAAATCACCCACTTCATCCAGAAACAAACTGCCTTTATTAGCCGTCTCGAACCAACCGTCTTTTGCTGATATTGCACCAGTAAATGAGCCTTTTTCATGTCCAAACAGTTCACTTTCAATCAATCCTTCACTCAGCGCAGCGCAATTTAAGGCTCCAAATGTTTGTTGATTGCGCTTACTTAAGGCGTGGATATGCCTGGCTACCAATTCTTTACCGGTTCCGGTTTCACCAATAATTAATACAGTTGCATCACTCGGCGCAATCCGTTCAATTTGATCAAGCAGGCGTCTCGATACTGGATCTTCAAACACCAGCGCAGTTGCGCGCACTGAGTGAGACAGCGAACGAGTCTGATTTTCATCAAAGGCTAATAATGTCATAGTAAACCTCTTTTGGCTTGGCTAGCGATAATGAGCTGCCATAAAATTAAAATACTGCTACCTTTTACCGATGCTTCATTAAAGGTAAAAAACAATAACAATCACCTATACAACATTTTTGTCGACACCGTTACTGACCAGTATCGACGCCAAAATTAAACAGAATGTTTCTCTTTATCAAAAACGTATACCGATTTTGATAAATCAGTTTCTTCATTAAGTGCTTCGCCTTCCTTAACAGCCTTTCTAAATCCCTTGATGGCATCCCCTAAATCAGCCCCCACATTTTTTAAACGTCGAGTACCAAACACTAAAACGACTATAGCCAAAACAACTAACAGATGCGGAACACTTAAACCCATGTTTTACTCCTCAATAAATTCAATTTTTGCCAATACTAAACATTCGAAAACTACTCACCAGAATGACTCTCATTTAAGGTTATAGCTTATTTAAATCAATACATTACGAAAACATATAACTAACGTAGGTTGAGTTATCACAATAGCGAGTAACCGAACAATCAAAGCTGTAAACTATTGCCAAGCTGACAGATTGGGTTAAGGCTTGCGGCTAACACAACCTAAGTCTTAAAAATACTATCGCCATTAATCTGTTACATTCTCAGTAACCAACTCACTAATAAATGCAGGACGCCTAGCTTTATGCTTTTTGGGCGCAAGGGTTTTCTTTAAACGCCGCCAACCGATCACCAGAGAACTAGCGCCTAATACCAAACCACAACTAACCCAGATAATCATCCAAATATCCCACAACGGCCGATAATATAACCAACCAAAATCCCAGTGATGTAAGGCGGAATAAAGCCAACGTAATATCCGACGACTTTTATCAAATTTACTGAGCAACCGACCATCCTGTGGATCCAGATAAAAACGAGTAGCTGCTTCGTCAGATAATTTCACCAATAACACTGGCAATGGTTTATCCAATTTGGTTTGATGATGTCTAGGATAGTAATAACTATCGTACTCATTTAATAGCGTAGTCGTTTCCATCTCGGTGATTGCTTGCACGCGATTAACCCCAGACACCAAAGCAGCAGAACTGAATTGTGGCAAACTGCTACCTACTATCTGCGGTATGCGCACTCCATCACGTCCATAGGCCAACAAAACAGCTTCATTACCTAAACGACGCCAGTTTAACTGCACCAAATCTTGAACTTTGTTTTCACCAATCAGCTCTATAGGTTTCGAGTTGGACATTACCTCGGGCAATGCATTATCCAGATAATGGTTTAGTTCCTCGCGTGTATAGTCTCCTTGAGAAAATAGTTTGCCAGGATTGGTATCAATAAAGCCGCTAAGCGCCCAAAACAAGGCTAGCGTACCGCCTAATAATCCAGTCCAAAAATGCCATTTAAACCAGAATTCTCTGTAGGGTTGGGTACGCCCCTCAGAATAAGTGCGTTTGCCATTAAAGCCGGGACGCCAGCGTAACCAGCCGATAATCAAACCGGTCAGCGTCGCTATGGTTGCTATCAAACTAGACCATAACTGCACATCGTGACGAATACTGCCATAGCCTAAAGCTTCCAATGGCTTAAACAAATGTATCCAGTTACCCGCCCAGAAAAAGGCTCTTTCTAAGCGTGTTGAAGCATGTAAAACTTCACCAGTGCGTGATGAAATTAATAATTCATCACCCGCTTCACCTACCGCAATATGATGAAAAGGACGTAAACTTTCCTGATTACGTAAAATAATCGGGCTGTCAACCAGCTCCAGATAACGTACTTTAGGCACATCGTGCTCATTGATGGCTTTATACCAGCTCTGGGCAATTTGTAAGGATTGTGCTTCGGAAAACTCACGTAATGCACCATCGTTAGCCGACAAGGCAAAACGCTGATTACGAGTATCATCCACTAACCACAACGGTTCACCATTAATTCTTACTAAACGTGCATCAGTAATAGCAGGCTCTTCCTGTTTCTGCTTTTGGCTGCTATTAGACTCTTTTTTAACTGCGCGTTGGTTGCTAGCCAACTTACGCTGCACTTCGCTATGCTGCCATACATCGCCCAAGCTTAACCAACCCGGCTCGACTGCTAGTATTTCCGCATGGGCTAATTGTTGAGTCGGGGTTTGGGTGGTAGGTGTGGAATACATAATCACCAGACCCGTTAAAAACCAGACAAACATAAATATTCCCACCGCTATACCTAACCAACGATGCACTTCGTATAACAACCAATTTAAAAACTTCATGCTTGCTCCTGTATCGTATTCTTAATCTAATCGTAATCAGGTGAAACTAACCGCATCGATTAGCAATCTATGGCATCAAGTTAAGCCGTTCTTGTTTACAAAGCCAAACAGCCAGCTCATTATCATTTCCACCTAACCCCAATTGAGATACATTGCCATTCGGAAACATTAAAGCCTGGACAAATAATCAGCTAACGCTTCAATTTCCTCATCCTGCAATGATTTGGCTATTTTATTCATAACACCCTCAGGGCTGTTTTTACGTTCGCCCATACGCCAACTTTGTAACTGCTGAAATAAATACACCTTTCGCTGCCCACCTATCACAGGGTAAACAACATTGTTCTTTACAGCACCTTTACCCTTTTCACCATGGCAACTACCACAAGCAGGAAGGTCGCGGAGCTGATCGCCGTTTAACATTAAATTGCCAGCCAACGGATTATCTATACTACCCTCACCTTGCATAACTTTCTGTCCCGAAAAATAAGCGGCAATATCATCTATATCATTGGCGGTTAGGTCAGCAGCCATAATGGTCATGGTTTCGTGCTTACGCTCACCAGATTGAAAGTTTAACAACTGCTTAATCAGGTATCCTGCAATCTGCCCAGCATGATTGGGAGTTTTGACATCAACGCTATTACCATCTTCCCCATGACATTCCACACATCTTTCTTCTATTGCCTTCAACTTGCCTCTAACTGCATCGCCATTGCCTTGATCTGCATACAAGCTATTACTGACCAGCAATAATGTGTAAATCCACAAGACAATGTGAAACATCCGTCGCTTAGGCAATGATTGATATAACACTAATAAATACACATTCCAGCTACCCTATTAAGCAGCAACCCGAATAATATGAACCCATTATTTCTATTAGTTTGTTTGTGCTGTAAAACCCAACTTCTGTACAGTTTCCAATGCTTTAGCCACATTTTCTTCCGGTTTAAGCCCACCCAGGGTGGCAGTAATTTTACCGTCGGGTGTTATTACAAAAGTGGTACGCTCCGCAAAGCCATGAGTAATTTCAACGCCTCGGCTATCAGTTTTACCCGGTGCAGCATCGCGAATCGATAAATCATAAGATTTGGCAATTGCGCCATCAGCATCCGAAGCAACTGGAAACTTACTGGCACAATAATTAGGATCAGCCGAAAAATCATTCAATCTTTCAATGCTATCCAGTGAGACACCCACAATACTGGCACCAGCACTGGCAAACTTCTCATGATTAACCGCAAAACTATGCGCCTGAATATTACAACCCCCGGTATAGGCCGATGGGTAAAAATACACGACCACCGGACCTTTTTTTAATGCATCTTGCAATGAATAATTGAATGCTTTTCCAGCCAATGACGCTTGTGCCTTAAAGCTGGGAGCTGGATGACCCTCGGGTAAAGCAGCCCAACCTGGCAATGTCATTATGCTTAGGGTCAGAATTTTCAATAAAGTTGTTTTCATGTTCATTTTATTTATAGGGGTTTATAACTATCGTGACAAGCACCACGACACTGTTGAGAAAATTCTTGCGCCACATGATTAGCAGTATCATAGTCACTCACGGCTAACGACTTCTGTAATGTGGCAGCCTTTTCCTGATATTCTTTGGCAATCCCCACAGCATCTGAAGCATTACCACGTTTTGTGAAATAGTTTTCTACTAACTTAAATTCATCCTGCAACTTCTTGGCATCCGCTGTAGCTGTATCTACATCTTTTGCGGCAATACTGTTTTGCACACTTTGTGTTTGTGTTTCAACATCTTTCATCATTTCTTCAAAATCAAATTCTGCATCTGCCCCCGCAATATTGCTAAGTAGCATAAAAAGAATTCCAATGGCATTTTGCGTCATTCGCATGATTCTATTTAATCCTGTTTGCTAACGTTATCAGCCCTTTAATACAGATTTAATCTCTTTAATTTTTACTGGGCAGGGCTTAATACCCAAGTAAAAACGCAAATACACACCCAGCTTTTTAAAAACCTCTATATTGCACAATCTTGGTTTCTGAGGCCGGATAGCTGATCAACCTTGTTAAGTAAACTCAGTTACTCAAGTATCGTTCCATTGAACTTAATACCTATAGAGCAACTGAGATATTCACTATCTAAAACTAAGCAATTAATTCTTTAATAACTTTTCCATAAACAACCGTTGGGCGTTCAGAGCGTCCTTGATAAGGGTAAATAACTTTTAAATGATCTAAACCTAATAGATTTAGCACTGTGGCATGTAAATCATAGGTATCAACCCCTTTGCTCTTATCGGCAATCTGTAAACCAATATCATCAGTTGCGCCATAGGTCGTACCTGCATTGGTACCGCCACCTGCCAGCCATTGTGTGTAACCCCAGGCATTGTGATCACGACCTGTCCCAGATTCACCATATGAGGTACGTGCAAATTCAGAGGTCCAAACCACCAGGGTAGAATCCAGCAAGCCGCGCTCTTTTAAATCGGCCAGTAACGCGGCAATGGGTTTATCAACCGCTTTAGCATGTTTACCGTGATTCTCTTCCAGACTGTTATGCGCATCCCAGTTTCTGCTATCGCCACCCACTTCGGTAGGACCCGATACTACTTGAATAAAACGTACTCCACGTTCCACTAGGCGTCTTGCCCTTAATAAACTGGTACCGTAACCTTTGGTAGCATCATCATTTAATCCATAAGCATCTTTGGTCGCTTGCGTTTCCTTACTTAAATCAACCGCTTCCGGCGCTGTAACCTGCATGCGTTGCGCTAACTCATAAGCACGCACTCTGGCTTGTAATTCAGTATCTTCTGGATATTGAGCGTCCTTTATACCGTTAAGCTGTTTCAGCAAAGACAGATTTTCATTTTGTTGTCCAGCCGAAATAGTTTCAGGACGATCCAGATACAAAATAGGTGTATCGCCAGGACGGAAAGCCGTACCTTGATACACCGCAGGTAAAAAGCCTGAGCTCCAATTAACAGAACCACCCGTTGGTTCTCTTTTACCGTTATACAAAACCACATAAGCCGGTAAATCTGGATTTGCCGAACCCAAAGCATATTGAATCCACGCACCCAATGAAGGACGACCCGGATTTAAACCGCCCGTATTTAATTTCAAAATTGAAATATCATGGGTTGCTCCCACGGTGAAGCTGGATTTAATAAAATTTAATTTATCCGCATGCTGTGCAAGGTTAGGCAATAAATCCGAAAACCAAGCGCCGCTTTCTCCGTATTGTTTCCAGGTTCTGTTTGATACCCACAGTTTACCTACACCACCCTGAGTACTGGTTTTAATACCTTTCATAAAAGAAGCAGGTACTTCTTTGCCAGCCAGTTTTATCAACTCAGGTTTATAATCGTACAAATCGATAGTACTAGGCGCACCATCCATATGCAGCCAGATCACAGATTTAACTTTGGCTGGAAAGTGCGTCGGTTTTGGGGCCAATGGATCCAGTAAATCAGCCGCAAAGGCTCCCTGGATAACCCCACCACCCGGTAATAATCCACTCAAACCGTATGCACCTGCTGCCAAACCGGTTTTAATCATAAAATCTCTACGAGATATATTTTTCATTTTATATTCCTATAATTATTTAATAAGTTAGCAGCATTAAAACCGGTATATAAACTCGTTTGAATTTGCAACGGTATGTACCAAATCAACGAAAGCAGCAGCACGAATTGGATCGATCTTGGTATCTTCTTTTAGACCCGTCGGCTCACTTAGCTCATATTTTCCGTCTTTAACTTTGTCTTTAACGGCCTGTTGATGTTCATCCAGAAAAGTTTGTAAGGTTTCTTTTTCAACATCGCTAGCAGGACGTGCAAACAAAATTTCATATAGGCGGTCAATCTGAGCAGACTCGTTATTACCCACTTCCTGGATAACTCTGCCCGCTAAAGCTTGCGACCAACCTAAGACGATATCGCTATTAAACAATGTTAAAGATTGCAAAGGCGTAGTGGTAACATCACGTTTACTATGCGCTTCCTGTGCCGTTGCCATATCAAAAGTTTCCAAAATGGGATAAGGCAAACTACGACGGGTGAAGATATAGATACTGCGACGGTTATGGTCTTTCTTGTCTTTAGAGACTACCCATTGCGTATTTGCCGCACCCAGATTAGCTGGAATAGGCGGAAATACGCCAGGGCCACCCACTTGTTCTTCCAATTTACCTGAAGCAACTAATAAAGAATCGCGAATTTCTTCGGCCTCTAAACGTTTGCGTGGAAATACCGCCAGCAATTTATTATCTGGATCAGCCTGATGTGCGTCTTCACGATAATCAGATGCTTGCCGATAGACACTGGACAATAAAATTTCACGATGTAGTTTTTTGATGCTCCAGCCCTCTTTGACAAACTTATCAGCCAAGTAGTCAAGTAAGGCCTGATTAGTTGGACGTTGTCCGGCTTTACCAAAATCACTAACGGTTTCAACAATTCCATGACCAAAGTATTGTTCCCAAACCCGGTTAACATAAACACGTGCGGTTAACGGATTGGTATCACTAGCCAACCAGTTTGCCAAAGCAGTTCTACGTCCCGAAGAGGTGGCAGTTGCATTAATGACCGGTTTTTCATCAGTAATGGCTTCTGGAAACGCCGGTTGCACTTCATCTAATGGTCTTTCATGATCACCGCCAAAGAATATAAAACTTTTGGGGGAATCGGATTTACCTAACTCGGTAGCCGCTGTAATGGTATCGGAACCTGCAGTTGGTTTAAGGTTATCGAGTTTTTTTAAATCCTCTTCCAGATCCTTATACTCATAATATCTGGCTGCCATTTCAGGGGTATAGTCTTTGTTGTGCGTTTCTACCGCAATTCGCACCCAACCCACATAGTCATTTTCCTGAGTAACTTTTTCAAGTCGCCAGTTAACCCATCGATCCAGAGACGTCCATTTTTCTTTAGGTTTAAAGATCGATTCACGACTATCGGTCAGATAACGTTCTTTATGATACTTCTCACCACGCTCTTTGTACGGTGCTAACAAGGCAGCTTGTTTATCACGGATGTCTTTGGTTGCTTCTTCCCATTTTGCCTGTTGTTTTAGGTATTTGTTTTCTACTTCACCTTTACTCGCAGGAATTTTGTCGGTAAAACTAGTATTAGCAAAGAATGATTGCAAAGAGAAGTAATCTTTCTGACTGATTTTATCGAATTTATGATTGTGGCAGCGTGCGCACTCAACTGTCTGTCCTAACACAACCTTACCTACAGTATCAGTCATATCCGTGGTAATTTGGTATTTACGTTGTACCAAATCGCGCGAGTTATAGTTATCAGGATACCCTGCTAAAAAGCCCGTCGCAATCAAGGCCTCTGGTTTATCAGGCGCAATCTCATCACCGGCAATCTGCTCCTTTAGAAATTGCGAATAAGGCTTATCCTGATTAAATGAATTAATCACATAATCACGATAACGCCAAAAATTAGGCCGAGTTTGATCATTCTGAAAACCCGCACTATCAGCATATCTTGCCAAGTCCAGCCAGCGCCGCGCTTGACGCTCACCATATTTAGGAGAAGCTAATAATCTATCCGCCAAGTTAGCGTAAGCATCCGGAGACTTATCATTAACAAAAGCTTCCACTTCGGCAGGTGTAGGTATTACTCCCCAAGCGTCGAGCGTAGCACGCCTGATAAAAGTAGCTCGATCAGCTTCTGCTGAGGGTGCAAGGTTTTTTGCCTCCAAAGGGGCCAAAACATAAGCATCAATTGGGGTTTTTACCCAGTCATTTTGTTTAACATTGGGAACAACGGGTGCCTTTACAGGTTGATAAGACCAAAACTTGCTCTTAGCTTCTGGAGCGGCATTCCCCTCAGCAGCAACTGCTGGTGCGCTTGCCGGCGCCTGATCTGCAGCCAATACATCAGCCGCCAATAGTGTTGATAAACCCCAGATAAAGGCAGAATACACTTTAATTTTCATTGAACTCTCCAAAACATGATTTATAGCGCCCTGATTTAACCTAAAAGGCATCCCAGCAGACAAAATCGGGCAATTTTTTTAGATTTTTGGTTGTGTGGTTGACACCTCAGCTTTTGGCGTATCAGTGCTTGAAGCCGCAGCTTTTGGTGGTGGAATTTCAATCTTATTGATTACACCGCCTTCTTCTTCATAATTCTGCGAGCCCACCGCACCAACCACCTTAAAACCTTTACTCGCCAACAAATCGGCAGCAATACCCGCACGATGCGCGTGATTTGAGACAGTGACGATTTTTCTATCCTTAGGTATATATTTCAGGGAATTTTCAATATCTTTACTTTGAATACTCAAATAGACAGGAAAGCCACCGATCTTGCTAATTTCATCTGGACGACGCACATCTATAATCAAAAGCTGTGAAGGCTTGGCGAGCAAAGCTTCCAGTTTGGCACGGTCCAGTTTTGGCGTTTTATAAGTCCATTTTTGTTCAGCAGCTGCATCCGGTTTTTTAGTGGCATCGGCTTCAGCTGCTTGAACAGACTGTGTTACTAACAGAGCCAGCGATAAGGCTAGCAGTATTATTTTTTTCATTTATCTAATTCCTAAATAATAATATTCCAATGTGCTATAAGTAAGTTATACGCACAGCTTCAGTATTATTAGCAAGCAATCAACATGCCATTATTTTATAAAAGATAAATAAAAATTAAAACAATATATCCAATTGATATTATTTGTATTTTTTTATAATCTCCTGTATTTATATTGCCATGTAAATTTATCACCTTATTTATAAAATAATCTGGTGATAATTCAACACACCCTCAACAATCACTGCTCATTTATTAGCATTTATAAACAGCTAAATATATCCATTCACTAACGAAGACTGTCCTATTTATAAACTCGACTTAATCAAATTAATAAATGAATTTTGTGAAAATAACATTCCATTAAAACGACAGGCAAAAAAAAGCGGATTAGAAGTATTACCCTCTAACCCGCCGAGCCTTTCACCACGAGAAAAAACTTAGAATTTACCGCTAAATTGCAATCCTAACCATTGTGGGTAGCTGGGTGTATAGCTAGTCATGGTTTGTACGGATGGGGTATGATTATTTAGCAGGTTTTTAGCCACAAAGCTGATATCGAACTTTTTGTCGCGCCGACCAATACCAAACGAAAAATCGGTATTAAACTGATAAGGAATCCAAGCATAAGCTGATAAGCTTGAGTCTGAATTGTAACGACTGAGATAACTCTCAGTAAAACTGGTATGAAACTCCGTTTTCGGCAAGTAATCACCCAAGCCCAAAATCTCACTGGCTACACGTACTTCCGGGCTGATATTGGCCGTGAATTTGGAAGCACCCGGCAAAGTTCGACCAGATGCGTTATACCCAGATTGATTAGCAGTAGTTACCTGCACTTCAGTTGGATTTGGCGCGTTATTGTATTCCACATAGATAGCATCTGTATAAGCGCCAGCAAAACGAATTGAAGTATAAGGCAAGCCAGTAAATACACCGTCTATCTCAAGACCTGCGGTTCTGGCCAAGGGTACATTACCGGTAATAGATGAATAAACTGAGGTGTTATTTGCCGCATTGGTCAGTTGATTGGTATATGCGGTATAACTATTATAAGTAGCAACCTGAGTTTGATAGTTTTTGATATTTGCCCAGAAAAGATCGGCATTGAGGACCAATTTTCTATCAAACAGCGTTGATTTTAAACCGATCTCGTAGCTATCATCTGTTTCAGGCGATGCAATGTAACCAACACCGTTAAGGGATTGAGCAATACCCGCTTTCATACCATGCTGCCAAGATACATAAGCGGTATAGTTTTCTGATAGCTTGTAGCTGGGGCTGATGTTCCAGGAAGGCAAAATACCGTTATAGACTGGTTTAGCAGTACTAAACAACCCCCCAATCTGCGATAGACGAATACTTCTGGCTGCCGCAATTTGTGCTGCTTGCTGAGAGGTTAATGCTGCATAGTTTACCCCATAATATTGTTGCGCCAATTTGTCTGCATTTGCGGCTTGTTGAGCCGTATTTGTTTGCAATTGGCCAGCACAACCCGTTGCTGCGCCAATTAGGGTAGTGGAACTGTTACAACCGCTAGCGCCAGTGGCGTTTGCATAAGTTGCATTAAAGCCATACCCAGTGTTAACACCATTTATATTGGTCGGATCCAGCAATGCGCCGGTACCTTCATTGATAATGTAAGCGCTATTTGGATTCTCGCGATGCTCATTAGTTACTCTAAAACCAGTGGTTAAGGTTAGATCATCATTTAAATGCGTATTGGCTTGACCAAAAATGGCCTCACTCTGATTCTGAATATCCTGATGATTAGTATCTAGCCACAAGTTATTCAACGAATTTTGCAGCAATAAGTTACCCGAGTTTATTACGGCGCTGGTAGCACCCGAAGGATTGGTTAATGCAGTGTACTGAGCATTTGAAGCGAACCAAGCACCCGCATCACTGCCATAAGATTTATTAAACGCAGTCTGGTTTTCGTTCTGCATCAAAAATAAACCAGCCGTGTAATCAATAAAACCACCTGCCTTGGAATTAATACGTAACTCCTGACTTAACTGGTGATAATTATTGGAATAACCACCCGCATTGGTGTTGATATTATAAGGTGTACCATCATCATTGGTAGGCGCATTAAAGTGGTATCCTTGGAAGCCGGTAATAGAGGTAAGATGATGATCAGCCACATCCCAATTCATTTCCAGCGAAGCCCCTTCACTACCGGAAATTACCGGTTGCTGGGTATTCAAATCTACGGAATTCATACCGTTATCACCATAGATATAATTTGATAGCCCGTAATTCAAACCACTACCGGTAAACCAAGGGCGAGCCAAACGTTGCCGAAAATTGGTAACTGAGGTAATAGTATTACCATTGGTATATTTAAAACCTTGAGGTGGAAAGGTATTGTATACACCACCATTGGTATTTTCGCCGGTATTAGGGGTAATGTTAACCGACAAACGCGCATTAAAATTCTGAGTGGGTGTCAGTAAAAATTGTGCTCGCCCAGTCAACCTATCAATGTTTTGAAAGGTACTGTCCTGGTTCCACTGATTAGTCATAAATCCACGCTGCTTTTGCGCAACAAAAGCACCGCGGAAGGCTAACAAATCGTCTATCACCGCACCACCAAAAGCACCTTTGCCAATATAGCTATCATAATTACCATAGGTAAACGAATAATCAGCGGTATTGGTAAAGGTGGGCCGTTTGGTAAAAATATTAACCACCCCCATAGTAGCTCCCTTGCCCTGCAAAGTACCTTGCGGACCACGAGTAACTTCCACAGCCTCCACATCGGTAAAGTCGTAACTGGAACTCATAGGATTGTAAGCGTAGTTGATACCATCAACGATAATACCTACGCTGGGGTCTTGCGCCTCGGTTTGTCCCACTTTACCTATACCACGAATGGAAAGACTGCTGGTACGCTGGTTACCCTGATTCCAGTTAATGTTAGCTGCACGCCGGGTGATTGAACTCAGATCCATGGATTGCTCTCGCTCCAGATCCTGACCAGTAACCACAGAAATAGATAACGGTACATCCTGTAATTTTTCTATCCTTTGTCGGGAACGCACCACCACTTCACCCAGATTTTTGGGTTTTTCCTGTTTAACTTCTTTTTCTTCAGGAATTGTTTCTGCTTGCGCCACATCCAAAGGTGGTTCGCCACTGTTTTCGGCTTGAGTGACTGGTACAGATGCTGCACCGGCTGTAACACTACTCTTTAATAATTGCTGTTCACGTTGCTTTGACGCTGCCAACTGCTGCTTTAACTGCTCAACCTGATCTTTTAAGGCACTTACATCCTCAGCCGACTTTTGCGGTTTCAGGTTTTTCGATTTTTTAACCTTTTTCTTAACATCTGTATTTGCTACTTCGGTAGCTGCGGTATCAATTGCATTGGCATCAATTGCGGTAATCATGGTTACTCCGGCCATTGCCAGCGCCATAATTGAAGATATTTTCCTGCGACGACTGATAATAAGAGGAACGGCATCCTTTTGATTTGCGTTAGCCTGAGTTGCACTCGCTAAGTAATTTTTCACTATTTCACCTTATTTATTTAATCCAGTAATTCAAGCCAACATCCTTGTTTTGCAGTCAAGATTGTCAAACTTTCCACTTTAGGAAATAGCAATGCCCATGCCAATTGTGTAACTATTGTCACAAATAAGAAAAAATTCACGAAAAAACTCTCTATGCCATTGAAATAATATAACTAATTTCTTCTAGTCTTTTCACAAGTACTTAATATAATTTTGCAATTGCGGATATTTTTAAAATCAGAGATTTGCTGAAATACGTTCATACGCTGTTGTAAGTCTGCGTGACAATCAACAGTTTTTAGTTTTGAAAACACCTGGATATAAAAAAAATCCAGATTTTATGATGGGAGTAACAATTGATTTTAAATAACTACCTACCCCGTTTTTAAAACATCGCTAAATAGCAGGCAATCTTGGCTTTTTATACCAGGTTGTTGGCAGCAGAAACATAGAAATGCTCCTGCATTCTATGCATACACTACATGCTTGTAGCTAAAGCTTTTATCAAGACTATACGGGCGTATTTACGACATACTCTAATGGTAATTGACATTGCTAACATACCTAGTAACGAAACATACCCGCAAAGCTGACTGTATTAAATGACTAAATAGATAGAGCTCTTATATTGGCTTACTAATTGCTTAATATTCGCAATTATTACCACAAACACGACTTATTCATGCCTATTAATATTAAAGCCACCCAAGTGGCTAAACATCGCCCCGTGGACTATTGGAAATACAACATAGCAATAATCGGGTTAGCAGCCAGCTGTTTACTAACCAGTCTTTGTGTCATGGCGGGCCCCAGTATTTACCCTACCGGAACCACACGTTATGATCCCAACAAAGCTTATAACTCTTTTGTATTATTTAGCGGTGGCGATAATATCGCGCACTTAATCGATTTAAACGGCAACTCTGTACATGAATGGAAAGATGCCGCTGCGCACAGTACCCTGATTAATCCAGCTCTGATTCAAGGCAAACTTGGGCATGTGTTTGTCACTCTGGAAACTATCGAAGGAAAAGGCACTGACCTAGTTCCTGGACAATTAAATCGGCGCATTTCCAAAATTGTCGGAGAACTGGACTGGGACGGTAATAAAGTATGGTCGTTCGGCGAAAGCGAAAATACACCCGGCGGAGCTGCTCAGCAACATCATGACTGGGCACGCCTGACTAACGGCAATACACTAATTTTGGCCAATTTAACGCATCGTATTAATGGCTTCAAACATCCGCTACTTATGGATGATGTGATTTATGAAGTCAACCCAAAGGGTGACGTAGTGTGGAAATGGATCGCTTCTGAACATATAGATGAATTTGGCTTCACACCCGCCGAATTAATACTGCTAAGAAACTCCGACTCGCCAGATTACTTACATATTAATAATTTGAAAGTGGTTGGAAACAACCACTGGTTTGACTCAGGAGACAAACGCTTCAACCCAGACAACCTGATTTTCGATTCGCGTAACGCTAATTTTACGGCTATCATCGATAAAAAAACCGGCAAAATTGTTTGGCGACTCGGGCCGCATTACCCACCAATCAACACTGAACAAGCGCAAAATCGCCAAGTACCCAGACCTGTTGATCAGATTAGTGGTCAACATGATGCACACTTGATACCGGAAAATCTGCCTGGAGCAGGGAATTTGCTGATATTCGACAATCAAGGCATCGCGGGATTTCCGATAGCAGAGCTACCATTTACGGGCGGCTCACGGGTTTTAGAAATTAATCCAGTCACGAACGAAATAGTCTGGCAATATACTGGGCTTGATTCCGGTGGACCCAGTTGGTCATTTCGCAGCACTCACATTAGTGCCGCTCGGCGTCTACCGAACGGTAATACCTTTATAGATGAAGGACAAAGCGGACGTTTATTTCAGGTTACACCTGATGGTGAAATTGTCTGGGAATATATCAACCCCTATGCACGCATAGGCAAAGACCCCATCAATGGTCGTACCATGCGTAATAATCAAATCTATCGTGGTCAACCCATACCTTATGACTGGGTTCCACCAGAAACACCCCGGAGCGAAAAACCCGTTACTCCGCCAGATATTACTCAGTTTCATATTCCAACTACCCCTTAAGTAACCCGTATTTTGGAGAAATATATGCCTCACATCACTGCAACCGGTATTGGCCGATGGTTATTGCCATTAACATTTCTTTGCTGGCATACACAATCAGCCTACGCCGTTGAGCTTGACCCTAAAGCCATCTCAGTAAAATTACCGGATAAAATCAATTGGGTAAGCAATCCGGGCGGTTCTGAAACAGCTGTTTTAGTCGGCGACCCCAGCAAACCCGGATTGTATGTGGTGTTAAATAAATGGAAAGCTCACCATAATAGTAAGCCGCATTCTCATCCCAACGACCGTTTCATCACGGTAATTTCTGGAACTTGGTGGGTGGGTACCGGCACCCACTACGACATCGAACAATTACAACCCTTACCGGCAGGTAGCTTTGTTACCCATTTTGGCAACGAAGTGCATTACGATGGCGCAAAAGAGGAAGATACGGTATTGGAAATTGTCGGTATAGGACCAGCAACCGCCACACCCGCACCGGAATTAGAAAGCCATCAATAAACACTAAGGCCACAAATGTAATCAACGACCGCTCGATCTTTGCTTGCGGTCATTTTTTGCAACTGACGCTATGAAACCATTAAACCTGCTTTGTACCCGAACCGACTGTTTAATTAATCACACCCTATCAACAACGACTGTTGATTATGCAGCATATTGTTCATGTTTGAAGGTTTATTGTTATTGCCATGGTAAAAACCTATTGTAACTAATGCACTGGCTTAGCACTAAGTTAGTCAAATATCAGATAAATGGTATGGGAATTGCTCTATTCGAGTTTTGCTTCAGTCATCTTCTGACCTTGATAAAACTAAAGGAGTTTTCATGTATAAATTAAACCCCATTATGGTAGGCATTGCCATGGCTTTGGCTACGACGGGATGCAGCCTGCTTAATCCGAGTCTAAATTCGGCCAGCGAGGCTGCGGGTGTAAAAAATATTCAAAGCATCGAGTTTTCTGGAACCGGCCGTTGGTATCAATTTGGACAAGCACCTAACCCTGACCTGCCCTGGCCACCTTTTGATGTCAAAAGCTTTACTGCAAACATTAACTATAGTGCTGCCAGTGCAAGGGTACAGATCAGCCGCTTACAAGTGGTTGAAACCGGCCGTAATCGCCCAGTACCTGTTGAACAAAAAGTTGATCAATATATTAGTGGTACTACTGCCTGGAATAAAGCGACTAGCGCAAATGCCAGCCCAGCCAATACCGCACAACCTGCCGCAGTTGAAGAACGTGTAGCGGAAATATGGGAAAGTCCACAAGGCTTTCTAAAAGCGGCTCTGGTTAATCATGCCGTTTCCGAGCCTGTCGATAATGGCACCAAAATCAGCTTTAGCTTAAGTGATAAATACCGTTTCATCGGCATTATCAATGATGACGATCAATTAGTTCAGGTAAAAACCTGCATCGACAATCCAGTATTGGGTGATACAGTCATAGAAAGCCAGTATAGCGACTATAAAGACTTTGGTGGTTTGCAGTTTCCTGCACACATCGTGCGTAGCGCAGGTGGTTTTCCTATTCTCGACCTAACGGTTTCTGCAGTTAAGATTAATCCTACTGTTGAAATCAGTATACCAACGGAAGTCTCGAATCCTCCCGCCGTTTCGGTAGTGGTTAAACCACTCGCTAATGGTGTTTATTATTTGACAGGAGGAACCCACCACAGCGTTGCCATTGAACAACGTGATCATGTTGTGATCGTAGAAGCGCCTCTGAACGAAGAACGCTCACAAGCCGTTATTGCCAAAGTTAAAGAGATTATTCCCAATAAACCGATTAAATATCTGGTTAATTCTCACGCTCATTTCGATCATTCCGGCGGCCTTCGCACCTACGTAGATGCAGGTGCCACTATCGTTACCGAGCAAGCCAATCAAGCGTATTACCAAAAAGTTTGGGCATATCCGCATAAAATTAATCCTGATCGCTTAAGTAAATCGAATAAACCGGCGATATTTGAAAGCTTTACCGGCAAACACACCTTATCAGATGGTAATCGTAACATTGAAATCTATTCACTAGCTGGCAACAGTCACAATGATGCTTTTGATTTTGTTTATTTACCCAAAGAAAAAATCCTCATTGAAGCAGATGCCTATACACCCACAGCAGGTCCTGCAACCACGCCTGCGGCTATTAACCCCTACAGTTTAAATTTGTACGAAAATATCAGAAAGTTCAAACTGGATGTTAATCAGATTGCGGGGTTACATGGTAGGGATGTACCTTTTTCTGACCTGCTAACGACTATAGGCTTACAAAAAGCACAAAACTAATCATAAGCCTGTCCGTGCATCAGGGCGAGAAAAATCAGTATTTCTCGCCCATTTATTTTCAGTTGTGTTTAACACTAACTGACGGTTGTAAACATCAACAAAATTAACTTTATATATTTTTTATCAACAGGAGAATCTATGAAAACTTTTCCTTTGCTGGCTAGCGTGGTTTTAGTGCAATTATCAGCCTTTTCTTATGCAGGCACTGTCGTAAACGGTAACTGGACGCCCAGTAGCTGCGGTGAAAAACCGATTGCTCCAGCGATTAAAGACACCGATATTGATGCGTTCAATGCCAGCGTAGAAAGTATTAATAATTGGCAGCTAAAAGCCAAAACCTATTACGATTGTCTAATAAAAGAAGCCAATAATGATAATTCAGCCATAGCACTTAGCGCCAATCGAGAGCAGAATAATCATCGTGATACCGTAGAAAAAATACGTGAAACCATTGCCGCAACTGAAAAAAAACTGGACAAGTGAATTGGGTAGTAAAACACTAAAGCCTTAACTTGACGGTGAATAACTTCCATCGGTGGAATACGATTAGCACCTATGGCCTTGCTTAATCTCAAACAGTAGCTGCACAAAGGGTGCACGATTAATAACACCCCTACACTTGGCACTAGCCTACTAACGAATTGATACAGGCTATTAAGTAATAATATCTAATACATTTTACAAAAATGCAATGGTTCTTTATTCGTTTGTAAAAAATGGCACAAAGCATGCTCACAATAAATAGTAGTTTGCTTGGAAGGTGCAATCAAGCAATTGAAAAATTACTAAACCGTTTAAAACCTACAGATCAATTAAAACTTGAACCGTGTGGTTTATATTTTCATCAAGGACTCAATGCCATGCATAAAATACTAGAAACCACATTGCTAATGGGCGGCGCTCTGGGCATTTCCCAAGCTGTTGAAGCAGTGGAGGCTCCCGCCAAAACAGCACCCGTAGCCACAACACAACAACCAGCACCTAATGTCATCTGGATATTATTGGATGATGTGGGATTTGGAGCCAGTTCTGCATTTGGCGGCTTAATAGAAACTCCCAACCTGGATGCGCTTGCAGCACAAGGGTTACGCTATACCAACTTTCATACCACTGCAATAAGCTCACCTACCCGTGCAGCCTTACTTACTGGCCGAAATCATCATAGCGTCAGCATGGGCTTATTTCCGGAAACAGCCAACGATCAACCAGGTTACCAAGCCAAAATTCCGGCAAGTAAGGGCAATATTGCCGAAATATTACATGAAAGTGGTTATAGCACCTACGCACTGGGCAAATGGCATTTGACACCCATTACAGAAGCAACCCAGGCGGGACCCTTCAATCGTTGGCCTACCGGTAAAGGCTTTGACCATTATTATGGTTTTTTGTATGGCGAAACAGATCAATGGCATCCGCAGTTAATTGAAGAAACACATCGGGTTGACAGCCAAACCAGTGGACAGCATTTAAATGCGTTACTGACCAATAAAGCCATCCAATATATTAGTGCTGAAAAATCGATACACCCTGACAAACCTTTCTTTGTTTATTTTGCTCCCGGCGCAACACATGCACCACATCAAGTTGCTCAACCCTGGATAGATAAATACAAAGGTAAATTTGATGGCGGCTGGGATAAATACCGGGAACAGGTATTTGCCAACCAAAAAAAGCTAGGGGTTATTCCGCAACAGGCACTACTTCCAGAACGTAATCCAAATATCAAAGCGTGGGATACTCTGAATGACAATCAAAAACGTTTATATGCACGTTATTTTGAAACTTACGCCGGTTTTTTCAGCTATACCGATGCTGAAATTGGTCGTTTGCTAGAGTTTCTGAAAAAAACCGGACAATTTGACAATACCATTATTGCAGTATTGATAGGTGATAATGGTGCCAGCAAGGAAGGTACAGAATACGGCACCACCATAGGCTTGAGTGCCAGGGCAAAACCAGATGGTGATGCAGATAAACTAGTACAAAAATTAGACTCTATTGGCACAGAATATTCATCACCCAACTACCCATTGGGCTGGGCGCAAGCCGCTAATACACCATTCAAATACTGGAAACAAGATGCCAACTCAGAAGGCGGCACACATAATCCATTGATCTTATCGTATCCACAAGGTATTCAAGATAAAGGTGGCATTCGCCAACAGTATGCACATGTCATCGACTTACTACCCACTACTTTAGAATTAGCAAAAGTTAATCAACCTAAAAGTATTGCGGGTATCACACAAGACAGCTTGGAAGGTACAAGCTTGGCCTATAGTATCAGTGATGCAAAAGCAACTTCTAGACACAAAATACAATACTATGAAATTAATGGTTCACGCTCAATTTATAAAGAGGGATGGAAAGCAGGCACCTTGCATAAACCCGGCACGCCGTTTGATAAAGACACCTGGGAACTCTATAATTTGAATAACGACCCTACCGAAATCAATGACTTGTCTACCAAAGAACCTGGAAAACTTAAAGAGTTGCAAGCCCTGTTTACTGCAGAAGGCAAGAAATATCATGTCTTTCCATTGAAAGACACCTTATTTACCGATTTCCTGAGTTACAAAGGCGCATTCCAAAATCGACAACAAATTGTGCTTTACCCAGGCATTGAACAAATCTTCTCTTTATCAGCACCGGATATAATTACTAAAGCTTACAGCCTTAACGCCGACGTTGAGATACCGACTAATGGAGCAGAAGGAGTCCTGATTGCTAATGGTGGTCGTTTTGGTGGTTCCAGTTTGTTCGTGCAAAATAACAAATTAAACTTTGCCTTTAGCGATGGAAGCCAACAAACTTTAATCTCTGCTAATAAGCCTATCAGTGCAGGTAAAGCCAAACTACGGGTTGATTATGCGCCCGAAACCAACAAAAATCCGCAAACGGCAAGCATTAGTTTGTTTGTAAACGATGAAAAAGTGGCCGAAGGAAAAATACCCTTACTGCCCATAAGTGGCGGTATCCCTTATTTTGCCTATGATGAAGGATTTGATATAGGCCGAGATCAGCAAACACCAGTGAGCGATACTTACCAAACACCCTATAGTTTTACCGGTAATATAGAAAAAGTGACTATAGACTACGCCAAAAACTGACAAATCTAGCCCGATAACTGATTTATTAAAGCAACAGCCACTGCTCTGTTCCATAAATCAAGTTATCGGCTCTTCGTTTTTTTCCAATAGCTACCACCTTCCCCACTCTGATAATTTAGATGTACAACATGGAAACAACAGATCAGACCCCAGGCCTACACCTCATGGCTAAACCGGTAGGCCCCATTTGTAATCTGGATTGCAACTATTGCTTTTATTTGGAAAAAGAACAATTGTTTCCAACAGGGCAACGTTTTTTAATGTCAGAAGAAGTATTGCGTAGCTACATAAAACAGAACATTAGTAGTGAAAACTCATCTGAGGTACTTTTCACTTGGCAAGGGGGCGAACCCATGCTGCGCGGCTTGGCTTTCTATCAACAAGCGGTAATGATTCAACAAGAATTTGCAAAGGGTAAAACTATCCGTAACAGTCTACAAACTAACGGTGTGTTATTAAATAAGGAATGGTGCCAGTTTTTAGCAGCTGAAAAATTTATGGTGGGAATCAGTCTAGATGGCCCGCGTGATTTACACAATGCTCATCGGGTTAACAAACAAGGCAAGCCAACTTTTGACGCCGTTATGCAAGGCATTGAATATTTAAAAAACTATCAAATTGAATTTAATGTATTGGTAACAGTTACGCGAGAATTATGCAAACATCCAATACGTGTTTATGATTTTTTTAAACAACACGATCTTTTTCATCTGCAATTTAATCCGGTCGTGGAACGCGTTGTACCACTAGATACCGAGAATTTAGGGCTTAGTTTTGCTATACCAGATACCGAATCATTGTTACCTGTCACAGAACAGAGTGTTGAACCTGCAGCCTATGGTGATTTTCTGGTAGCTATATTTAATGAATGGATCAAACAGGATGTTGGAAAAGTCTATGTGATGAATTTTGAATGGGCACTGGCTTCCTGGTTAAAGTTACCAGCAAATGTGTGCTTATTCTCAGAAAATTGTGGTAAGGCTTTAATTGTTGAACACAATGGCGACGTTTATTCTTGTGATCACTATATGTATCCGGATTATCGCTTGGGTAATCTGCAAAACAATGATATAGCGGCGCTAGCAGATTCTGCGCAGCAAATCAGGTTTGGTAAAACAAAATCAGCAACGCTACCAAGGGATTGTAAACAATGCGAATTCTTATTTGCCTGTCACGGAGAATGCCCGAAAAATCGCTTCAAACAGACTTTGCAGGGTGAACCTGGACTCAATTATTTATGCCCCAGCTATAAAAAGTATTTTAAACATATTAATCGTTATATGCAGGCTATGGCTAAATTGATTTATTACAAGCAACCAGCCAGTTTAATTATGCAGGCGTTAAAAGGTCCTTTGCCGATTAGTTTATCAATCGCAGACACTACAACAATCTAATGTATTTATTTTACACGCGTACTTTCAAAACCCAGTCGTAGCAGACTATGACTCAATTTAATTATCGATACAGAAATTAGCCTCTTTTTTGTTTTAGCCGTTTTATAAATATGCTTAACCACCCTTAATACGAGAGGATTAAGGCAGCACCAATATAACCGCAGACATCCATACCCTTTAAATTTGACGGCAATAAAAAGCTGACAAATTATCATTGCAGAAAACAAACCATTTAGTGAGTATTTATTTAGTCATGTACAGTATTTTCAACTCATACTGTTGATAAAAAAACACCAGACAAACAACAGCAACAAAATTCTGCTGATTTACAAACAACCTAGCAGTTACTTATTTTTTTAATTTCCAGAGAGGCAGTACTTACACGCAACAAAAACACCAATATATTTATTAATTTTCTCTATATTAAACATTAACTTGTTACTAATAAACACATAATTTACTAATTAAATACTCAACTTTCAAAATTTGGCATGAGTCGTGCAATAAATAGCATAAGGAACTGAACCTGTTCTAACTTGATTAAACAAGCACAACAGCATTCTTCCGGCTAATCAATAAGACAGCTATTTAATTTTATACAGGACAATCAAAATGAGCAGTCATGCAGCCACGTTAGAAAAATTTACTCAGGGGGAAACCAGCAGTTGGGAATCGGCAAAAGTAATTACACTCAATACATCCAACCATACTTTAGCAGAAAACTTCAATCCAACAGCCATTGCTGCTGCCATTGGCAGTTTTAAATTTAATGCAAAAAATAATGATCACAAAATCGTCGATTATTTTTTGATCGGCATATTGACACTATTAGTTCATAACACCGTCATTTCACATTTTGAAGGACTTTCGTTTGAACAGGAAATTGTAGAAGCCATTAAGCCACCACCTAAAGTGCAAATTACCCTAACCAGACCACAACCTAAACCGGTTGCGCCGCCACCGCCTATTGTGCAGCCAAAACCACCCATTGTAAACGCTGTGCCGTTAAAACCACCAAAACCTAAACCAGTTCCCAAAGTGGTAGAACAGGCTCCTCAGCCTACTCCCAGCCCGGTAACTGAAGCAGTGCCAACGGCATCTACCGCCCCCCCTGCTCCACCAGCACCCGTTGTACAGGAAAAAGTAACCGCACCTACAGCGGGCGCTGATTATCTGCATAATCCGGCACCGGAATATCCTGATCTTGCACAGGAAATGGCTTGGGAAGGCAAAGTGTTATTGAAAGTTCATGTTCAAGCGGATGGTAAACCCAACAGCGTCAGCTTAGCAAAATCCAGTGGCCACAAGGAACTGGATGATGCAGCCATAAAAGCAGTAAACAAATGGTCTTTTGTACCCGCAATGCGTGGAGATACCCCGATTGATGGCTGGGTAACAGTGCCAATTTCTTTTAATTTATAATTCTGAGGTTATTTAAATGTCTGATATTTCAACTAACGTTATCGTCGATGGTACGCTGTCTCTATTGATTGGCGCATCTGTTATCACCTGGTCTTTAATCTTGATTAAAGGTATCCAGCATCTACGAATTTCCTATTACAACCGTAATTTTGGCAAAAAATTCTGGACTGCCCCCAATATTCTGGCTGCTTCGCAACTGGAAAATCAGCACGGGCCGGCAGCACGCGTCGCTGGCATTGGTTTTACGACCTTAATAGAAACCGATGATAATGCCACCACCCATGATTTGGAGCACACTTGGGACCGTCAAGAATTGCTGGATAGACGTTTACGTCAACAAATGCAAAAAGAACGTGGTTCCCTAGAAAGTGGTCTGGCCATTTTGGCAACCATAGGCAGTGTATCGCCATTCGTTGGCTTATTCGGTACGGTTTGGGGCATTATGGGGGCATTAACCAATATTAGTAAAAGTGGTTCAGCCAGTCTTGAAGTCGTAGCAGGTCCTATTGGTGAAGCTTTGGTGGCAACAGCGGTTGGGATTGCTGTTGCGGTACCTGCCGTGATTGGCTATAACTTTTTTATTCGCCGCAATAAAGTAATCTGGGCCTATCTGGACGATTTTGCTATTGATTTTATTCACTTAGCACTAAAAAGTTCATTTGTGATCGAGCGATTAAACAATAAACAAGCAACTACGTCTTCGCGACTGACTGATATTACCGGTGGCAAAAAAACCAGTGGCAAAGAAACTGTTAATACTCACGATGAATTACTAGCGAAAGAGGCGCATGCATAATGGCATTTAAAACTCAAGATGATGGCGATGATGTAATGGGTGAAATCAATGTTACGCCATTGGTCGATGTAATGTTGGTACTCCTGGTGGTATTTATTGTGACCGCACCATTATTGACGCAGGCTATCCACGTTAACCTGCCAAAAACTGCTGAAACCGCACCACCAGAAGAAAAAGCGGCCATTTATTTAAGTGTGGATGCACAAGGTAAAGTTTTTCTTGATAAACAAGAATACCCAGTTGATGCCATTGAAAATGAACTCAAAAACCGCAAAGCGGCAGATCCTGAGTTGGCTTTAAATCTTAACGCAGATGATGCCGTTCAGTATGGCACGGTAGCTAAAGTCATGTCTTCCATTGAGCGTGCAGGGGTCACAAAGCTTTCGGTATTAACTATTCCTAACTAGGTTGATTTATATGCTGGCAGTGTTGGTTTGTTTTAATTTATCAGCACTGCCCTAAACTACTCATATTCAAGATACGGAGAACAAATGTCTTTTATAAAACCTATACAAAGGAGTGTACTGTCACTTGCCATTGTTATAGCACTAACAGGCTCAGTAAAGGCAGAGGATAGTGTCGTTACTTCGATACCGGGTGTAGCAGATGCAGGAACCAAAGTTGAATTAATTAAAGAAGGCTTTAACGGCACGGAAGGGCCTATTTCTCTGCCAGACGGTAGCGCTATTTTCACCGAAACCACTGCTAATCGAATTACGCGGGTTGGAATCGACAATACTATCTCAACGTTTCTGGAAAATACCAATGGAGCTAATGGCTTGGCCTTTACACCCAGTGGTGAATTAATTGCGGTACAAACCTTAAATACAAAGGTTGGCATTATTTATCCCGCCGGCAAGGAAAAAGTGTTGGCCGAAAATTTTGCGGGTACAGCTTTTCAGCGTCCGAATGATTTAGTACTGGCTAAAAACGGTGGAATTTATTTTACCGACAGCGGCACTCGCGCCAGTAAAGAGAACCCAAATCCTCCGCGATCAAATCCAGGCGTTTATTACATTTCACCGATTGGAGATCTTAAACGACTGGCAACACCTGCCGACATTGAACGTCCAAATGGCATCCAATTAAGTCCCAATGAAAAAACCCTGTATGTGGCCAACACAGCGGGTGAATATTTGCTGGCTTACGATATTGCCTCAGACGGTTCTATTAGCGGTAAAAGGAATTTCGCAAAATTACAGGGATGGAGTCAAACAGACAATGTTTGGTCTAGTGGTGCAGATGGACTGGCTATTGATGCGGAAGGCAGAGTTTTTGCGGTTTCGAATCTTGGTATAGAGGTTTTCACAGACAAAGGTGAAGCGCTAGGCATTATTCCTGTACCGAAAAAACCGCAAAATATTGCTTTTGTGGGTAAAGACAAAAAAACTTTATTTATAGTTGGTCGCGGTTCGGCTTATAAAATTGCTTTAAAAACTGCGGGATATTCAGGACGAGTAAAATAGACAACACTTTGAAAATTATAACTATTAAGTCAATTTACCTAAGTAAACTCATTGGTAAGTTCGTACTCCTTACGCATAATTACTGCATAAGCAAAAACACGGACTTTTGTTAATACTTTGGTTTCTGGCGAGTACAAACTGCCCGTATATATTCTGTTTGCTGAATATCGGAATGGATTTAAACCAGGTGAATAGTTACAAAAAACTTAACGATAAGAGTCAGTTTAAACACTCACCGTCATTGCACATTAGTATCTGCTAGCAGTTCGGCTATGACAGACACAGAGCATTTTTATTTTTTATGGAGTTTTCTAGATGGCACGAAAAACAGCACATGACTTTCATCCGGAAGCACTGCAAATTTTCGATAAATACGTACACGGAGATATTAGCCGACGTGATTTTCTATCCTCAATCCCCAAATACGCACTGCTAGGTTTATCGGCAGAAGCATTACTTGAGGCATTGAATCCAAAGTTTGCGCAAGCACAGGAAGTTAAAGACAACGACCCACGTATCAAAGCGACTTTTGTTGAATACCCATCGCCGCATGGTAATGGCAAAATTCGCGGCTATCTGGTACAGCCAGCACATTTCACCGGCAAACTCCCTACCGTGCTAGTGATCCATGAAAACCGAGGACTTAATCCGCACATTGAAGATATCACCCGCCGTCTGGCACTTAACAATTTTATTGCCTTTGCACCGGATGGGCTGTATAGCCTGGGTGGTTATCCAGGTGATGAAGATAAAGCCCGCGAGTTGTTTCAAAAACTAGATAAGGAAAAAACTCAAGCAGATTTTCTGACTGCGGCACACATATTAAAAAAACTACCACAGGGTAATGGTAATGTCGGGGCAGTAGGCTTTTGCTATGGCGGTGGCATAGTGAACTACTTAGCAACCAAAATTCCAGATTTAGCCGCAGGTGTACCTTTTTATGGCGTGCAACCCAGTGCAACAGATGCAGCTAAAATCAAAGCCCCTTTATTAATTCATTATGCGGGTGTTGACGAACGTATCAATGCGGGTTGGCCTGCTTACGAATCTGCTTTGCAAGCAGCCAATGTCAATTATGAAGTTCATATTTATCCAGGTGTTCAACATGGGTTTAACAATAACACGACACCACGCTACGATGCGGCTACCGCAAAATTGGCATGGGATAGAACCATCAGTTTTTTCAATACCTACTTACGTGATAGCTAACCAGGAAAATAAAAGATGAAAGTGAGCGTTCATATCTGGGACTGGCCGTTACGCCTGTTTCACTGGTTACTGGTACTAGTAGTAGTAGGTTCGTATATCACCGGTAAATTAGGTGGCTCCCTCACAGATTGGCATGGTCGTCTGGGCAGTTTAGCATTAGGCTTAATCATTTTCCGCCTAATATGGGGTTTTATTGGCACAACACACGCCCGATTTAGCAGTTTTTTTCCTACCATTTTACGTTTAAAAACCTATGTTAAAGGTGAATGGCAAGGTGTTGGTCATAATCCAGTAGGTGCTTTAGCGGTAATAGCCTTGTTGATTAGTTTGAGTCTTTTGGTCGTAACAGGATTATTCGCCAACGACGACATCGCTTTTGAAGGGCCACTTTTTCATTTAGTCGACAAAGACATCAGTGACAAACTTAGCGGCTGGCATATCAGCCTAGTAAATATACTCATATTGCTGGTTGCTATCCATGTGTGTGCCATTGTTTTTTACCATAAAGTTAAAAAAACCAATCTTATTGTGCCAATGATTACTGGCAAGAAAGATCTTCCCAAATCTTTCGCACCTGTATCTATCACCGCTGTAAGTCTTTTACGCTTTACATTAACTCTCATAGTCTCAGCCAGTCTGGTATGGGGAGTATGGAACGGGGGCCTTACAAAACTGCTCACACCGCAAGCCAGTATTCAACGACCCGCTACACAGACCCACACCTAAACCTAAAATTTTAATTTCTACCACAACACCTTAAGGAGATAAATCCATGAGAAAAAAACTTGCGCTAGGCGTTTTTCTAGCCGTTACCACAGTCAGCAGTTTTGCCGGGCCTGTTGAGGATCAAATCAGATTTCGGCAATCTACTTACTCTTTCTTAGGTTGGAATACCGCCAAAATCAAGTCTCAGGCGGTAGATCATCCAGAAACGTATAACAAAGACCAAGTAATTGCCGCGGCTAATGCCATAGCCGCAGTTGCAAATTCGGGTGTTTTGGAACTCTATGGCCCCGGCACAGATCAAGGCACAGGTTGGAAACCAACCCGCTTAAAACCAGAATATTTCCAAAAAAAGGATGAAGTAAAAGAAATTGAAGCCACTTTCATCAAAGAAGCCAATGAATTGCAAAGCGTTGCAGCATCAGGAGATGCAGCTGAGATTAAAGCTCAATTTGGTAAAGTGGGTGCTTCTTGCAAAAGCTGTCACGATTTGATTCGTGTACGCGAATAATACACATTAGTTAAACCTTAAACTGCGCAACGGGTGCATGAACTTTTACCTAAATCATCATATGTTGAGGATTGTCCCGTTGCCAGACTATGAAATAAGTAGCCTTTGTTAAGTGTATAACCATTAATCTAAAACAGTTGCGCTATTCAACTAAGCTATTTTTGTGGAATAGCGCAAAACATGTAACCTATTTAAGTTCTTATGAATCAAACTAAGAATAAACCCTATGGACATAGTGGGAAACGCATAGTTTCTTTAGGGTTGTTAGTAACAATCATTGCAGGCGGGGTATATGTTTATCAAAACAACCAACCGACAGTAGCAGAGACTAAAACAGCTTTGACGGATAAATCCGATAAACATAAGCGCAGATCTGGCCGAGATCACTTTCACGACGAGGATGAGGCTGTTGTAGTAGCGGTTGAAACAGCGATCCAAGGAGACTATCCCATTTTTCTAAATTGTTTAGGAACGGTTACTGCTCTAAAAACGGTTACAGTACATTCTCGGGTAGATGGTGAATTAAAAAATATTGTATTTACCGAAGGGCAAATGATTAAAGAGGGAGATCTACTGGCGGAAATAGATCCCAGACCCTTTGCAATACTACAAAAACAAGCTGAAGGACAACTACTAAAAGACGAAGCACTACTAAAAAATGCAGAATTGGATTACAGGCGCTATCAAACATTGCTGGAACAGGAGTCTATCGCAGCACAGCAAACTGCCACTCAAGCGGCACTGATTACGCAATATCAAGGTGTCGTTGAAATAGATAAATCACAACTGGACAATGCAAAGCTGCAACTTAATTACGCCAAACTTACCGCCCCCATCACTGGACGTGTAGGCTTACGGCAAATTGATCAAGGTAATATTATCCATGCATCTGATAGTAATGGCCTAGTTGTTATCACACAAATGCAACCCATTAGCGTGGTTTTTACCCTGCCAGAGGATAAGGTTCAACCACTTATTAAACGTTTGCGCACCCACCAGACTATTCCGATTGAAGCTTATGATCGAGCAGGCACCAATAAACTGGCGGATGGCAAACTGACAGCTATTGATAATCAAATTGACCCAACTACCGGTACTTTGAAGCTAAAAGCACAATTTGACAATACTGAATCTACGCTATTTGCCAATCAATTCGTTAACATAAAAATGTTATTGGATACATTAACCGGTGTTACATTGATACCCAGTGCCGCATTACAACAAGACACGCAAGGCCCTTATGTGTATGTTATCAATTCTGATAAAAAGGCTGAACTACGCCATATTTCTTTAGCACCAGGCACTTCGGCACAAGATAAAGTTGCCGTTCTCAATAATCTTGCGGCGAATGAAGTCGTGGTCATAGAAGGCATCGACCGCTTGAAAGAAGGCAGCAAAATCGACATAGCGCAAAAAGATGGTTTGGCTCTTGCGGAAAATACCGAAACGTCCTCAGCACTACCTCAGGAAAAGAAAAATCACCAAAGTAGGCGTAAAGAATAAAGCATGCCAAATTCAAATTCTAAGCAATCAGGCTTCAATCCTTCACGGATTTTTATCCTGCGACCCGTCGCAACTTCGCTTTTAATGGTAGCCTTACTATTGGTAGGTATTCTGGCTTACCGGTTACTACCGGTATCTGCATTACCTCAAGTTGATTATCCAACCATACAGGTGGTTACATTATATCCAGGAGCAAGTCCTGAAGTCATGACCTCAGTCATTACAGCCCCTTTGGAACGTCAATTTGGTCAGATGCCTGGACTTACACAAATGTCTTCCAGCAATTCCAGTGGTGCATCCGTCATCACTTTACAATTTAATTTGCATCTTGAACTGGATATTGCCGAACAAACAGTACAGGCTGCCATTAATGCAGCAGCCAGTTTTCTGCCTACGGATTTACCGCAAGCGCCTATCTATAGCAAAGTAAATCCGGCTGACACACCAATCATGACACTCGCAGTTAGCTCTAATTCATTACCCTTATACAAAGTAGAAGACCTGATTGACACTCGACTCGCACAAAAAATTGCACAGTTGCCGGGTGTAGGTTTAGTTAGTTTGAGCGGAGGCCAACGTCCTGCGGTCAGAATTCAAGCTAATCACAAAGCACTTTCTGCCTATGGCATCAGTTTGGAAGATTTGCGCTCGGCTATTGCCGCCGCCAATGTCAATCAACCGAAAGGCATGTTTAATGGCCCATTGCGTTCAGCCATTATTGATAGTAACGATCAATTACATTCTGCCGTTGAATATCGCGATTTGGTTATTGCTTATCGTAACGGAGGACCGGTACGTTTAACCGAAGTAGCAAAAGTGGTTGATGGTGCGGAAAACACTCGACTCTCGGCATGGACAAATGATAAGGCATCCATCATCGTTAACATTCAACGTCAACCCGGTGCAAATGTCATAGAAGTAGTTGATCGTATTAAAGCACTGTTACCAGAATTGCAAGCATCTCTGCCAGTCAGCATAGAAGTTTTACCACTGACTGATCGTACCATCACCATTCGTGCTTCGGTACACGATGTACAATTCGAATTACTGCTAGCAGTCGCGCTGGTCGTTATGGTGATTTTTTTATTTCTGCGCAATATTCCGGCCACCATTATTCCGGGTATTGCAGTGCCAGTATCTTTGGTAGGCACTTTTGCCGTAATGTACATAGCCGACTTTAGTATTAACAATCTGACTTTAATGGCATTAACCATTGCGACTGGGTTTGTCGTGGACGATGCCATTGTGGTGATTGAAAATATTTCCCGTTATATAGAACGAGGGGAATCACCTCTAAAAGCAGCATTAAAAGGTTCTGAACAAATTGGCTTTACTATTATTTCTCTAACCTTTTCTTTAGTTGCCGTATTAATTCCATTGTTATTTATGGGCGATATTGTCGGACGGCTATTTAGAGAATTTGCCATTACCCTCGCAGTTGCTATTTTAATTTCTGCCCTAGTCTCACTAACATTAACACCCATGATGTGTGCAAAGCTGTTGCGTCCAGAGCAACAACACGAACAACAGAGCAAAAACAATTGGTTCGAAACACTAATTGCAGGTTATGGACGGTCATTGCAATGGGTGCTAAACAGACAAGTACTAACTATGTGTGTGTTTTTTACCACCGTTTTATTGACTGTAGTCTTATATATTGTCATTCCGAAAGGATTTTTTCCGATACAGGATACCGGAATTATTCAAGGCATTTCTGAAGCGCCACAAGACGTATCATTTACGGCAATGGCAAATTACCAACAACAAATGGCTGCCATTATTCTGAATGATCCGGCTGTAGAAAGTTTATCGTCGATTATTGGTGTTGATGGCATTAATAGTACCCCCAACAGTGGTCGATTTTTAATTAATCTTAAACCAAAAGCTGAACGCTTAATTTCGGCTAGTGAAGTGATAGACCGTCTAAAAACAAATCTAAGCAAACAATCAGATTTTAAATTATTTCTACAACCTGTTCAGGACTTGACAATGGAAAACCGTGTCAGTCGTACCCAATATCAATTTACCCTGGAATCTGCAAATCTTGAAGAGTTGAATAGCTGGACGCATAAACTAGTGGAATGGGTACAAGAGCAACCCGCATTTAGTGATGTTGCAAGTGACGTGCAGGATCAGGGTCAACAAGTTTACGTCAAAATTGATCGAAGTACCGCCAGTCGACTGGGAGTCAGTACTTCTGCGATCGATAACGCACTCTATGACGCCTATGGACAGCGTTTGGTATCTACCATTTTCACTCAATCCAATCAGTATCGGGTAGTCCTGGAGGTGGATCCAAGTGAACAAATAACGCCGAATATGCTCAATGATTTACGTATTCCATCTACCAACGGCACCCAAGTACCCTTGTCTGCCATTGCGGAATTATCTATTCAACCCACACCCCTTTCAATCAATCACTTGAATCAATTTCCGGTTTCCACACTCTCGTTTAATCTGGCTAAGGGCAGTTCTTTAGGTGATGCGGTGCAAACCATCGAACGAGGCAAACAAGAAATTGGTTTGCCGTTAAGTGTGCATACCAGTTTTCAAGGTGCTGCACTAGCCTTTAAAGCCTCATTAACTAACACGTTATGGTTAATTTTGGCCGCTATTGTTACGGTTTACATTGTATTGGGCGTCTTATATGAAAGTTATATACATCCTGTTACTATTTTATCTACCTTACCGTCCGCCGGTGTCGGCGCGTTGGTAGCACTAATGCTGTCAGGCACCGACCTAGATATCATTGGTATTATCGGTATCATTTTGCTGATTGGCATCGTTAAGAAAAATGCCATTATGATGATCGATTTTGCCCTGGAAGCTGAGCGTAAACAGTTTATGTTGCCCGCTGAGGCCATTTATCAGGCTTGCGTATTACGATTTCGCCCAATTTTAATGACTACTTTAGCAGCACTACTAGGTGCATTACCCTTAATGATTGGTACTGGAGTAGGTTCAGAATTACGTCACCCGTTGGGCTTATCCATGGTAGGTGGTTTACTGTTAAGTCAATTATTAACTTTATACACCACGCCAGTCATCTATTTGTGGATGGATAAATTAGCCAAAAATGTTGCTGGTTGGTTAAAGCTAAAACCCATTGATGAACAAACAAATACGGATTTGAATCCCTGATGAACATCTCCGCACTATTTATTAATCGGCCCGTAGCCACCAGCCTGCTAACGCTTGCCATTACCTTGGCCGGTGCCCTGGCATTTCTAAATCTGCCAGTGTCATCTTTGCCACAGGTTGACTTCCCAACCATTACCGTACAATCCAACTTGCCTGGCGCAAGTGCCGAAACTATGGCAGCAACCGTAGCTACACCACTGGAGCGAGCGCTTGGCCGTATTGCTGGCATTAATGAAATGACTTCAACCAGCTCACTCGGCTCTACACGTATCACAATGCAATTTGATCTGGCGCGTGATATTTATGGTGCGGGCCGAGATGTTCAGGCAGCTATTAACGCTGCAGCCACTTTGTTACCAACAGGCTTACCATCACGCCCCAGTTATAGACGTGATAATCCTGCTGACTCACCCATCTTGATTCTGGCACTCACCTCTGAAAAATTTGATCGTGGTCAGATGTATGATCTCGCCTCAACAATTCTGGCACAAAAAATTTCGCAAATTTCCGGTATCAGTCAGGTACAAGTGGGCGGTGCAGCCTTGCCCGCAGTGCGCCTGGATCTCAATCCAAATGCTTTGACCAAATACGGTATCGGACTGGAGGATGTTCGTAACACTATCAGCCAAACCAATATTAACCGCCCCAAAGGCGTCATAGAGAATGCTGAACAGCGCTGGCAAATACAAGCTAATGATCAGGCACGCCTGGCTAAAGACTATATGCCATTGATTGTCAGTTACAAAAACAATGCCCCAGTCAGAATATCCGACTTGGGAGACGTAACAGATTCTGTAGAAGATTTGCGCAATACCGGGCTAAAAAATGGTAAACCCTCTGTATTACTCATACTCAAAAAACAACCTGCTGCCAATGTCATAGAAACAGTAGATCAAGTATTGGCACTCGTACCGGAATTAAAAGCCAGCCTACCCAATAGTGTGGATCTATCTGTGGTGGTAGATCGCTCGTTGACCATTCGTGCATCAGTTCGCGAAGTTGAACATAGTTTATTTATTGCGATTGGATTGGTCATGCTGGTAGTGTTACTGTTTTTACAGGATTTACGCTCTACCCTAATCCCCATCGTTTCCGTGCCGGTTTCACTAATTGGTTCCTGTTTAGTGATGTATTTTCTGCACTATAGCTTGAACAATCTATCTTTAATGGCACTAACCATAGCAACAGGTTTTGTGGTTGATGATGCTATCGTGGTGGTTGAAAATGCAAAACGGCATATTGAAAATGGCATAAAACCCTACAAAGCAGCACTGATGGCTAGCAAAGAAGTCAGTTTTACCGTACTCGCCATGAGCGTTTCTCTGGTCGCTGTGTTCTTGCCGATTTTACTGATGGGTGGCGTGGTGGGGCGTATTTTCAGGGAGTTTGCCGTTACCCTGTCAGCATCGGTACTGGTATCATTACTCATTTCTTTGACCACCACACCCATGCTCTGTGCACGCTGGTTAAGTAAGGAAAATCCTAATCCTGGTCGTTTTTTTTATGGTATTAGTCGATCCATTGAACGCGTACAGAAATTTTATGAACAGTCACTAAACTGGGCGCTAAGGCATAGCCGCATTATGTTGCTACTATTGTTTGGCACCATCGGCCTAAATTTTTATTTATACATCAACATAGAAAAAGGATTTTTTCCCACCCAAGACGGTGGCCGATTAATTGGCGGCATTCAAGCTGATCAAGGCGTTTCATTTTGGGCATTACAGAAAAAATTGTTCGAATTTGCCGCCATTATCAAACAAGACCCAGCCGTAAGCAATGTGGTGGGATTTGCGGGTGCCCAACAAAATACCAATAGTGCCGACCTATTTACCGTATTGAAACCTCATGAGGAACGCGAACCCATTGAACAAGTCATGGAACGTTTGCGTGACAGTTTAAAACGTATTCCCGGTGCAAGAATACATTTATTTCCGGCACAGGAGTTACGTATTGGCGGAAGACCATCACCCAGTATGTTTGATTACGCATTGCAATCCGATGATCTGGATTTACTGCGTACCTGGACACCTAAAGTTGTCGAGGCCATGTCAAAATTACCAGAACTCAGTGATGTCAATACCAATCAACAGGATCATGGGCAACAAATTGGCCTAGTGGTAAACCGCGATGCTGCCGCCCGTTACGGAGTGACGCAAGCCATGATAGATGCCAGTTTAAATGATGCATTTGGGCAAAGACAGGTTTCTGTTATCTATAACCCCCTCAATCAATATCATGTGGTGATGGAATTGGCACCGGAATACTGGCAAAGTCCAGAAGCGCTGAAACAGATATTTATTAGTGTGCCAGCATCAAACTCAAAATCAGGGGCTCAGATACCCGCTCATCAGGTACCGTTGGCGAGCATAGCCAACTTTTCTCCCACCAGCACACCATTAACAGTGAATCATCAAGGGCAATTTGCCGCAGCAACTATTTCCTTTAATCTTAAAGAAGGCATATCATTATCTGATGCCACAAAAGCTATTGAAAAATCGATGATTTCTATCGGTTTACCCACCAGTTTAAAAGGTAGCTTTCAAGGCTCTGCGAAAGCTTTTAAAGACTCCTTACGAAACCAACCCTGGCTGATTCTGGCGGCACTAGTGAGTATTTATCTGGTACTGGGCATACTCTATGAAAGTTATATTCATCCACTAACCATACTCTCAACGCTACCTTCAGCGGGTGTTGGCGCCCTATTGGCCTTAATGGCTTGTGATACAGAATTCAGCATAATAGCCTTAATTGGTGTAATTTTACTGATCGGCATAGTCAAAAAAAATGCCATTATGATGATCGATTTTGCTTTACATGCTGAACGCACAGAAGGTTTGAGTTCTCGCGATGCCATTTTTAAGGCTTGTATACTGCGCTTTAGACCCATATTGATGACCACTTTAACCGCGCTGTTTGGTGCCCTGCCCTTGGCGCTAGGCTCGGGCTATGGTGCTGAATTACGCCAACCCCTAGGGATTTCAATAGTCGGTGGTTTAGTTTTTAGTCAATTACTTACGCTATACACCACTCCGGTAGTTTATTTATATCTGGATCGATTTCGTTTAAGTTTTCGTACCCGTTTTACCCACTCTGCATCCGTTCACCCTGCAGATACATCAGCTTAAAATTCGTCTATGTGCGCATGAAATTTCGTCCCAACAAAACTTTACTTTATACCGTTATAGCCACCAATCTAACAGCTTGCATGATGGGTCAGGATTATGTCCGTCCACCGCTAACCACGCCAACTGATTTTAAAGAAGCAAAAGGCTGGAAACAAGCGCAGCCCCGCGATAATGTGGTACTGGGTAACTGGTGGGAAATTTTTGCAGATCCCAAACTAAATGAGTTGGAAGAACAAGTAGCCAAAGCTAATCAATCCTTGGCAAAAGCTGAAGCGCAATTCCGTCAAGCAGAACACTTGGTATTATCGTCACAATCGTCCTTATTTCCGGTCGGCACGGGTACTGGGCAGTTTAATCGCTTTGTCGCTGCCAGTGGTACCAGTGTGGCTCCTGCCGGGGTTAGAAACCTCATTGGTAATGCAATATCCATGACCTGGCAACCGGATTTATGGGGTGGAGTACGGAGACAAATTGAAGCCAATACTGAATCTGCACAAGCCAGTGCAGCCACTATGCAGGCCTTACAACTATCCCTACAAGCCAGTCTGGCCGCTGATTATTTTCAATTAAAAATACTGGATGAACAAAAGAGATTGTTAGATGAAAATACTGCCGCTTATACAAAAACTCTGGATATTACCCGTAACCGGTATGGTGCAGGTGTGGCCGCTAAAAGCGACGTAGCCCAGGCCGAAGCACAATTGGAAGCCGTTCGCGCTCAGAACATCAACCTAGGCATACAACGCGCTCAACTTGAGCATGCGGTTGCAGTACTGATAGGCAAAGCCCCCGCCGAATTAAGCCTGTCTAACGATCTATTAAACGTGCAAGTTCCTGCTATTCCGGTGGAATTACCTTCCGAACTATTGGAAAGACGGCCCGACATTGCCGTTGCGGAACGCCAACTGGCTGCCACCAATGCCTTAATCGGTGTTGCGAAAGCCGCATATTTTCCGACTCTGAACCTGAGTGCCACCGATGGTGTGCAGAGTGGTTTTTTAAATTTAAATACGTTGTATTCGCTGGCTAAAAATTATTGGTCATTTCCTGCTGCGGGAGCAATAACATTGTTTGATGGTGGCGCAAAAAATGCCCAGTATAAACAGGCAATAGACAATTACGAAGCCAATGTCGCCAATTACAGGCAAACAGTGTTAACCGCATTTCAACAAGTGGAAGACAATCTGGTGGCTTTACGCATCCTCGCCGACGAAATCGAGGTACAGAATAGAGCGGTTGCCGCTGCAAACGAAGCGTTAATGCTGACTATTAATCAATACAAAGCCGGAACAGTCAATTATATCAATGTTATGACCGCACAAACCAATGCATTGAATAATCAGGTAACCGCAGTACAACTGAAAGGCTCTCGTTTAACGGCTTCTGTACAGTTAGTCACCGCACTGGGTGGTGGCTGGGATCTAAAAAAAGTGCCTAACTCCGATCAGATTGGCGGTGAAATCAAATGGACCGATTATTTGATCATTCCAGGTATGGACCAGGGAAAAAGCGAAAACACCTTTACAAATCCGTTTAGCGATATGCTGCAATTCCATTTTTTACCTTAATTAAACAATGATTGACTTTAATCTGTGGGATACGGTTAAAACCTATTCCAACTTATGAAAATAAACACTTTTTTGAATACGCTTTATGGCTTTTCTGATCAAGAAATTATCGTATGGAAGAGTTTTCGTTGGTAGATATAAGGTTAACTATCTAATCCCTTGTAATAAGTTATGACAAAATATAAAGGTTCGTGCCATTGTGGAAGAGTTCGCTTCGAAATCGAAGCAGAAATAGATCATGTGCGTGTTTGCGATTGCTCTATTTGTAAGAAACGGGGGGCATTGAATCACAGGATTCCAAAAGAGAATTTAAATTTGCTTACCCCATGGGATGATCTTGTTTTGTATCAATGGGGAAGTAAAACCGCGAAAGATTTCTTTTGTCCCTCTTGCGGCATCCTACCATTCAGACGCCCAAGTGATCCAACACCTGAAGAAATTCTCGAAGGCTCGAAGCCTTTCGATGGATGGGCAGTCAATGTCCGGTGCTTGGAAGGTCTAGATTTGGAATCGATTCCCATAAAAAAAATTTATGGAAGCAAAATCAAACACCATGCATAACATAAGTCCATAAGCCGCAATCATAATAGTGGTTACCCATAGGGCGTCAATAGCGAAAAGTATTGCGCAGAATGATCGAAGACACCTGCGCAATACGGCTTCACCTATTACGACCTATTCCTGCTTATCGAGTTGTAAATATATTAAAAACTTATTAAAAAATAGGAACCAACATCGTGCAGACCCGTACCCACATTCGATTCAGCTCAGTTACGATAAATGGTGTACGGGTAAAACTAATACCTATTGCTGATCAATATGCGGACATAATTTTTAAAGAGTTTACTGATGAAATAACGCAGTTTATGGTTCCATCAACACCTACTCATATTAATCAGATTTACGAGTTTATTCGAGCAAGTAATAAAAAGATGGAAGAGAACACTGATTTAACTTTTGCAATTCTTGATAATACATCGGATGAATTCTTGGGCGTTTGTGGGCTTCATGGAAAGCCTTCCCCAGACGAACCCAGCTTGGGTATATGGCTAAAAAAACAAGCTCATGGTAATCGTTTCGGTCAAGAGGCCATAAAAATTCTGGCTAATTGGGCCAGAGAAAATCTGATTTTCAGTTTTATGGTATATCCTTGCGACAGAGATAATATACCCAGCAGGAAAATTGCAGAAAAATTAAACGGCAGAATATTTAGAACTGGCAAAGTAACAAGTATGTCAGGTCGAATCCTTAATGAAGTTGCATATAAAATCGTTTAGATTGTTTTCTAACAATACTCTCGTTCCGAAAAAAAGGGGTCGTGTTGAATAAACTCAAAATCAACACACTCAATTTTAATACATCTCGCATGGTAAACATCAGTTCAAGAAATTACCAGCAAACAAAATTTCTACCAACAATCAATTGCATCCACAACAACAGCAAGTGCACATGGCTTGCTGATTTTTGAACAATCCCATTTAGCTATCGCGCAATATTTTACTTAAGCTACATCTGAAGCCTACAAATATTATAAATCCACTAAGTCTTAATAAATAAAGTCTTACCAATAAATAGCATCTATCTCAATGCACAAATAATAAGATTGGCTTATTTTTTGCTGTTACTAATCGGTTAAAACCTTAAATGGAGCAACGAAACAGCTTCCGGCTTTGATTTTATTAAACATTACTGTAATTACATTCCGCGTTTTTCAAAAACTGTTAAAAAGCTGACGAATTGGCTTTTGGCTATGGGATTTCTTGGCTGAGTTGTGCCATGCGTAGATTGGGTTACGCTCTATCGAGCCACCCCCAACCACCTAAAGAGATCAATAACTGGGTAAGTAGTTACACATTAACCATTTAATAAAAATACGCTGATTCGATGTGCTTCGTCGTGGGACAAAAAATTAGTTTCAATAACACTTTGGAGTGATTTATGCGTACAAACAGCAAGTTATTTGGCATTCTTGCATTAATGACTGCTTTCTGCCATGTGGTTCCAGCACAGGCTCATCATGCCTTCTCAGCGGAATTTGATGCAGAGCAGCCGATTGAATTGAAAGGCGTTGTCACTAAACTGGAACTGGTTAATCCACATAGCTGGCTATATCTAGATGTTAAACAAAATGACGGCAGTGTTGCTAATTGGGGATTTGAATTCGGCGCCCCATTCAGTTTGAAAGAAAAAGGTATCACTAAAGCCAGCCTACCGATTGGCAGCGAAGTCAGCATTCAGGGCTTTCGTGCCAAAAATGGCAAAAGTTTCGGCTATGCTGTCACCACCATACTGGCAGATGGTAGAAGTGTTAAAACGGGTGGCGCACAGGATGCGCCCGGTGCTCAGCCAGCAGCACAATAAACGAACCGTAACTGATTCGTTACACAAGGAGAACATTACTTGAATATACTATCGATGAAACCATCGTCACATAACGCCTGCCTCGGCATTATGCGGCTACTAGCTGCCAGTTTTATACTGTCAATGCTATGGACCAGCATTGTTTCAGCGGCAGACAAAAAAATTCCACGTTTAGCCAACGGCAAACCCGATTTCTCAGGTATCTGGCAAACCACCAGCGCCGCCGACTACGATCTTGAGCCGCATGGCAATCGTGCCGATGCTCCGCCAAGCGCAGGTATCGTAGAAGGGAAATTTATTCCCTATCTGCCAAAAGCTCTGGAACAAAAGCAGAAAAACTTCGCTGCCCGCACTACTAACGATCCCGCTTTAAAAGGCTATACCTTAGGTGTACCGCGCGGCATTTACTATCCAGAACCGTTTCAGATTTTCCAACGCAAACAAGATCTGACTCTGGTGCATCAGTTTGGACACTCGGTACGAAGCATTCATACCGACGGAACAGATCACCCCAAAGATCCTTATGACTGGTGGCTTGGTGATTCAAGAGCTCATTGGGAGGGCGACACGCTAATCGTTGATGTTAAACACTTTAATGATAAAACATGGTTTGACCATGCTGGCAACTTTCATAGTGATGCACTGCATGTCATCGAAAAATGGACTTTTCTGGATGCCAATACTATCGAGTACAAGGCCACGATTGAAGATCCCAATGTATTTAGCAGGCCATGGGATATCGATGTAATTCTACACAGACACCGGGAAAAAGACTTTCAGCTAATAGAAGATTACCGCTTTACGCTGGATTACGACCAATATTATCCGCCAAAGCCCGGCGCACAATGATGAATTCTATCGAACACATTTTGAGGATTATATGAACCACAGTAAGATTCATCTACTTATAGGCCTGTCGGAAGCAATAGCAGCAATACTGCTAATCACGCCTATGATAGGTATGGCGGCAGAAGATATCAAGAAACCGACTACGGAGCCAGCCGCTACGCAAAGACCGCTAAGCTTAGGCGGCCCCGGAATTCAGCAGGAACACAGTTTTGCTGCGATTAGCTCGGGCAAATGGACCGGCCCACGCTTGGCAGATGGACAACCGGACGTACAAGGCCATTGGTCAAACACCATCGCTAACCATGATAATTTTACCGACCCGCAAGGCGGCATCCCCAACGACCCCAATCCCAATCGTCGAGCTAAAGGTCCGCGAGAGCAACGCGCACCCAGCCGCGTTAGTGATCCTGGAGATGGGCAAGTGCCTTTCCAACCCTGGGCATTGGAGAAAGTTAAAGAGTTTCAGGCAAATTTCAATAACCCAATCAAACCTCAATACATTGAACCTTTAGCACGTTGTGCGCCAGCCGGTGTACCCAAATCGCTGTATTGGCATGGCTATGAAATCAATCAATATCCTGGCTATGTAGTGTTTTTGTTCAACTCTGGCACGCGTATCATTCATCTGGGTGACAAACCACATTTGCCGGAGAGCATAAAACTATGGAATGGCGACTCACGCGGCCATTGGGAAGGCAATACCTTAGTGGTAGATGTCGCCAATCACAACGGCAAAGCTTTGTTTGGCCGCTCTGGCGAATTCATCAGTGAAAACGGCCATATTCAGGAACGCTACATTTTTAGCAATGAGCAACGCGACCGTTATAATTACGAAGCGGAATTGACCGATCCTAGCGTTTATACCCGACCATTCACTATCACAATTCCCGCCCGCAAGTGGACCGAAAAAGACAAGCCCAATGGCTGGCATTTCGAGGTAGAACCCGCCACGCATGCAGGCAAAGAAATCATCCTTGATCAGTATGAACGCATTTGCGCAGAAAACAATGGCGGATTTGGCTTGGTCGCGGAAGAAGGAAAAAAATAAGCATGCTGTCCTTGTTCAATATCCTATTACACAATATCGGCTCGTCTAAGCGGCATGCGACAAATCCCATACGGCAGAAAATATGACGCTAATCGAATTTTCTCAATTACTCTACGATTCTGAAATAGGTACGGGGCTGCGTGAATCCGTGTACGCATTTCCTATCATAGAAGGCCTACACCTGATTGGACTAAGCTTATCTGTTGGCCTGATTTTGTTCGTTGACTTGCGACTAATGGGCTATTTTTTAGCGGATGTAGCAGTCGAGAATATCATGCAGCCGCTCAGACCCTGGTTGTTAGGCGGCTTTGCCACCACCATTGCTACTGGCATTTTGCTGTTTATTGCGGCGGCCTCCAAAATCATTCTGCTTACAGTGTTTATCTATAAATTGATTTTCATTGCCCTGGCAGGTCTTAATGCGGGGTGGTTTGAATATCGCTGGGGACGGCGTGTTAACGAATGGAGTACACAATCAATTTTACCCAAAGGTGTTCGCATCGCAGGCATTACCTCGCTAACCTTGTGGAGTCTGGTTGTAATTGCCGGCCGCCTGATCCCATATTTAAGTTACCAATAACACCCATTACTGGGGTTATATTAAGGAAAGCACGTCATGTCTACATTTGAAATATTCAAAATCATACAGACCAGCAGTATAGGCCGGGCAATCGGCGGTCTGGATCACCTTTTTTGCGCCGCCATCGAACTGGCACATATCCTCGGCATGCTGCTAGTGCTTTCGTCTGTCATACTGGTGAGCCTGCGTTTACTGGGACTTGGCTTGCACAACCAATCGCTTACCAGACTCTACCGTGCAACCTCTGGTTTTATATGGGCCGGATTAGGATTACTCGTTATATCAGGCCTGCTGATTTTTATACCTGCGGCCACTAGCTACTATCCCAATGAATTCTTCTGGATCAAGTTCATTCTGCTTGGACTGACCCTGCTAATTCATTTGACGGTATTCCGCAACATTAGCCTAGCGGATATGCCAAATTCCATTGCATCCAAACTCACCGCGTTACTCAGCTTGAGCCTATGGTTTGGTGTGGCTTTCGCCGGACGTTTTATCGGATTTTTTTAATTTAATGCCAATTATCAGCCAAGAAACGATAACCAATCTCCCCACATTTAGAGATATTACTTTGAAAATAAAACAGATTTTTCCAGCCATTCCATTTGCCGCATTGCTGGCCGCCTGTTCCCAATCGTCTCCGCCGTCGGCAACGCTATTCAAACCCATCGCCACACTGCAAGATATCATGCAGTCAATTATCGATCCGAATGTCGATTTTGTCTGGAACGCCGTATCCTCTGTTAGCACCGCAGAAGGTACGCAAGAACACCGTCCCGAGACGGACGAAGAATGGGAACAACTTAGACAACACGCGCTCACCCTAGCCGAAGCGGGCAACCTATTGTTGATAGAAAACCGAATTGTAGCGCATCAGAATGCCAACACCTCTTCTGGTGGCGCAGAACTCAATTCGCAAGATATTCAAAAACTTATCGAAAGCAATCGCGAAGATTATGTTCAACGTGTACATTCACTACAAAATGCTACAGAATTGGTCCTGGCAGCGATTGATAAAAAAAATGCGGATGAATTGGAAAAAGCGGGTGGTGATGTGGAACACGCCTGCGAACAATGCCATTCACAATTTTGGTATCCTAATGACAAACGACCTAAATAAATCTTTTATTGTTAGTAATTACTCAGAATCAATTCTTAAAAGTATAATAGTCAGCTAATCAATATCAAAAGCCAAAATTATTAGCACTTGCATATGCATGAACAATACTCTGAGCAATGACTATTACTTTAAACTTAAGCCTTTGTCGCACAATACGACTGGATATCAATAAAGCAAAAGTCAATCTACAGATTAACGTAAATCAGGTTATAAATCCGATTCAATCGATTTTAAAATCTTCAAAAAATAATCACTATCGGAATGATGTTGAATAGGGAAGCAATGAATGTTTAGATCTACTAAAGAATGTAATATACATCCGCAAAACGAAACTATAGTCGCTCGACGAAACTTTTTTAGTCGCCTGGCTTTTGGGGTGGCTGCGTCGATAGCGTTGCCGAATGTTGTGCAAGCTGCGAAAAATACCGCTGAGAATACTAAAATAAACCATCAAGCGGCCAAAAAAGCGGTGCGATTACCTAAACACACAACTCAACAAGCGAATAATGCCAGCAGAATTGCAACCTCTAGCAGTAAAAAGGCAACTTCCGAACAAAAGCACTTGAATGTCTCTGGTGCGGATCACCCTCATGCACAACACAACAACCGAGTAAAGACTGTTTACAACAGTAAAACTCAGGTACCACCGAATAAAAACCATACTCAGGTTGAGAACGGCAGATCGCACTCGATTATTCAACCCAGAGCAAAAACTTCGATGAGTAACTCAGCCTCAAATTCTGTGCTACAAAAGGATCACGTACAGTTGATCACGCAGCGCTCATTGGCATTTCAAAATCCGCATACAGGCGACAAATTAAGCCTGACTTATTATGAACAAGGCCGTTATCTGGACGATGCACTAAACGAAATAAGCTTTTTGCTACGTGACCACCACTCTGGCGAAGTACACCCTATCGACCCCGAACTCTTGGATCAATTACATGAAATAAAGCAAATGCTGGGGTTAAAGCAACCGTTTGATATAGTTTGCGGTTATCGATCACCGTTGACTAATGCAAAACTGCATGCCGAAAGTGTTGGCGTAGCAAATAATAGTTTCCATATTCACGGTCGGGCAATCGATATTCGTATCGAGCGTTACAGTCTAAGTCGTATCCACAATGCTGCACTGGCTATGCATCGAGGCGGCGTTGGCTATTATCCAGAATCTAACTTTATCCACTTAGACACAGGGACATTCAGAAACTGGACACTATAGGGAACTTCGAAAAACCTGGCTTTTGTGCTTAAATAGGCTCAGCACGAACGATAAGTTATTGATACATAAATACCACCGTTCGCCCTGAGCTTGTCGAAGGTTGGTTTTTCGAAGTACACTATAGATGCTTGCAGTGATTACAAAATGTTCCAACTACAAAAATTAAATTGTATTATTTAAACTTAAATTTCATTGGTTTCTACCAACTCACGCATGTAATCTGGCATTCGCATTGCGTCTGGCGGTAAATGCTCTGATTGAGCTATTCTGACAAGGTTTGTCGATAGGCTCCAGGTATTGCATCACCTTCACGCTCCAATTCTGTAACGGTAATACTATGCAGTTCACGAATAAAAAATTCGCTAAGCTCATCACCACTATGGAAATGTTCTTCAATATACGCCATAGCGACTTCAATATTGGTCATTTCACGTAATTGATCGGTAGGATTTTGCAGCCCCCCTCCAGCTTGCTTTCTACATAATCCACCAACGTTGCATGATTGCCCTCAATACGCACAGAACCCAAGCTCTCCAGCATGTGAAAAATCGCTTTCAGTTGAAAAAATACCTGTGGAAGGGTTGTACCCCCCAACTGCAAACGCCGTAAATGCTCCAACTCCGTCAATACATCCACCAATAGGGATTCGAATGCGGGGTTGAGCAAGGATAATTCATGGTGATTAAATTCAGGCATGGGTATTATTTTCTGTAAAGGCATATTTCAGGATCTTTAATACTCCAACATAAACCATTATTTTTCAATGCCTTACAGCTTTAATAGTAAAAGATAATCTCGAATAGAATATAAAATTATATTGATACGTTACTTAAGAGAACGGCGAAACGCAGCCTAACTTAAGGTTTAGCGTGTTGTGGGAAGGCACCAAAGGGTCATTGATTTAAATGGCGTCCCGGATACAATTTGAACGTACGACCCGCCCCTTAGGAGTAAGCAGATTACCTTTTCTGCATAATTCTAAATACCCTTATTATTTTGTTGATTTAAATAAATATATTAAGGGGAGCTTCGAAAAACCACCCTTCGACAAGCTCAGGGCGAACAGTGGTATTTATATATCAATAGCCTACCGTTCGTGCTGAGCCTGTCGAAGCACAAAAGCCAGGTTTTTCGAAGTTCCCTAAGGTTAGTGCCTCATAGCAGTTATCCCCATTGTTCTATAAAAACCCGTACTATTCTTGGCGCGATTACATCAAAATTACACAGAACATTGTGTGTATAAATTCATTGGCATAAGCGTAAAATCCAATCTTGAATCGTCTAAACTCTAATTTTCACCTTGTATTTACTCAAAAACAACACCATAACTTGACTAAACTTGACCAACATCTATAATGATTTTTATGCAAAATAAACTTAATCTAGACAATATTAGTCAAAAAATGACCCATAATGGGCTAACGCAAACAGCGTTAGCGAATCTGCTTGATGTCTCGAAAGAGGCAGTTTCTCAATGGCTAAGTCATAAAGCATTTCCAAGACCTAATAAATTATTGCAACTTGGCAAACAATTATCACTAAACTTTGATGAGTTAGTCATCAAAGAAAATACATATGAACCCGTTGTTGCTTTTCGTAAAATGAAAGGTACAAAAACGAAAGATCATCATATCGAAAAAGCCCAAGAAATGGGGCGCTTCCTTAAACATTTGGCTAACTATTTGCCGTTTGACACCTTGGAAATGCCGCCAATTCTAAAAAATCCGATCAATGATTATGATTATCTACAAAAGGTAGTTGAAAAAGTCCGAGCTGATATTCATGTTAGTCCTGAAGCAATAATAGATTTTCAGCATTTAATACGTCGTTTTAACGAACTGCAAGCCGTGTTGATTCCGATTTTATGGGGTAATAAGCAACGTCATGAGAACGCAGTACATATTTATCTACCAGACTCGGAAACGACTTGGATATATCTTAATCTTGATGTCAATATTCATGATTTTAAATTTTGGATGGCTCATGAATTAGGACACTGTTTAGCACCTAATCTTAAAGGCGAATTAGGTGAAGACTTTGCTGACGCATTTGCCGCAACGTTACTATTTCCAGAAATAAAGGCTAAGCAAGCATACAAGATTATTTCAAAATGTAAGACAGAATCAACAAGATGGCAAGCCATAAAAAAAATTGCTGAAGAAGAAACTATTTCACCTTACACTATTTTTTATCAAGTTAATGCTTTTGCTAACTATACGAATAACCCACCCATTGCATTAAAAACACTACATGCAAAGGTTAGCCTTTTTAACAATCAATATCAAAATGTCAGCCAATTGCTTTTTACTGACAACGAAAACATTACGGCTAAACACTATATAGAAACTGTAAAAGACGCTTTCTCAACCCCATTTTTTGATAGTTTAAGCACCTATCTTAAACAGCAAGAAAAAGGCTTTGGTTTTATTCAAGCTATTCTTGATATGCCGATACTGGATGCCCAGAGCATATATTCAGAGCTAAGCTAATGCCGCCGCAGTCCAAGATTCTGGTTGATACAAATGCTTATTTAAGGCTGGCAAAAACGATACGACCGTTATTATTTGTACCCTTTGGCGAAGAGCACTATTGTTTATACATTATCCCAGAACTCAATCAAGAACTAAGCAATAGACGCTTAGTATCAAGGTTTCCGTGGATAACAGAGAGTGAATATACTGAAAATCGCAAGCTTACCCCCACTCTCAGCAAGAATCAACGTCAGTCAATTGCCCAGACTTTTGACTTTATTTGGGATTATGTACAAACCGAATTTCCAGGTCCATCAAAAGTGGATGTCCGTTACCTCGCTTATGCCATAGAGCTTAATGTCCCAGTGGTCACTGATGATCAGGATATGACTAAACTCGCAGAAGTTTATGAAGTAAAGGTGATGTCAACGTTGCAATTACTCAAAATCATGTTTGATGCAAAGCATATAGATAAAAAAACCGTGACAGGTTTGGTAGAATTTTGGCGATACATTGGTGATAGACCTGCTAATCTGGAAGCAGACTATAAAAAATATTTCTCCTGACTAATGCTTCCTTTATTACCCGTAGTCTTCTGATTTCCTGCTTAACTGACTTCTTGGTAGGGGTTACTTCAATTAAATAGCGGTCGATCAATTCACCTAAGCAAGTATTATCAGCTTCTGATGTATCAATCAGGGTTCCAGTGTCTATCTTGGTTTCGATTGATCTAGCCAACTGTTTGAGCTAAGGGTTTACTAGGTAATGCTTTAGTGGTGGTAGGCTCACCCTTGCGTATGACTCTTGCTTGCCAAGCACCTGAGGGTCGTTTTCTGATGGTAGCCATAAGGTCGATCCATATTCATATTGGGCATGAATTGGGCACGACAGGCACTTATTTACTAATGAGTTAACACCAATCTATTGATAAATTTGGCGTCCCGGATACGATTTGAACGTACGACCTGCCCCTTAGGAGCGGGAAAATAGCCATAATTTAACTTATTTAACAACAACTTACATATTCCCGCTTTGCGTAGTTATGACAGAAACCGACACATTTACCCATCATCCGTCACGGTTACGTCACGTTTTGGTCACGGTCAACTTTAACCAAATTTTATAAGAAATTACCAATGAGAAATTAAATGCCGGAACAAAGAATCAGACCGCCACACCTTTTTCCAAGTCTGAAAAATTACTAATTTTGACCATACCATCAGGAAAACGGGCTACAACTTCAAGTTCTCCCCCCATCGCTTCAATATGGCTACGTAACGTGGATATATACATATCGGTACGTTTTTCCATTTTAGCTATTGAGGGTTGTTGAACATGTAAAACTTCCGCAAGCATTTTTTGCGATAACCCACGAGCCTGCCGTAATTCATTCAGCGGCATTTCCGCCAACATTGCTTGAGCTTTAGCTTTAGCCAGAGCTTGTGCCTCAGGTTTCATTTTCGCTTGAAGATCAGAAAATTTATTTGCCATTGATCAGCCCCTCCTTTAGAAGTTGCAGTAAGTGTTCGTCATAGAGTCTATCGGCAATCGGAATGTGGGCATCATACCATCGATTGTCGCCGGTTTTATCACCACCAATCAGCAAAATGGCACTTCGTCTAGGATCGAAGGCATAAAGTGTGCGTATCGGTCTACCTTCATGCTGAGTACGCAATTCTCTCATATGACTATGTTTAGAGCCGTTTATACCACTGCAATGCGGAAAACCTAATGCAGGCCCACGTTCTTCAAGCAAATGGACCGAAGCTGCTAGAGAAACTTGTTCATCTTCCGACAAACCATTCCACCATTCTTCGAATTCATTTGTGTATTCTACATCCCAAGTCATCTTTAAAATATAGCCTTGAAGGAATGTTTTGTCAATTTAATCATTTGTTAACTCCGAGCAGCCTGAATACCAGGAAACAATCTCGTTACATTTTAATAGGTTGGGTCATTTGTAATACCCCAGAACACTTATACTCATCGCAAGTCAAATATCGGCAGTCATAAGTTGCCAATACCTAACTCTAAGATTTCATCCCCCGCTAATCCTCCGTAAAAAAGCAATTTCGTCTGTACTCGGGATTAAATATAGATCGATATGGCGTACAACAACTATCTTAGCAATTAGTTGATTGATCTGCATAGCTTCTCAATTTTTCGACAAATGTTCCGTCTAATGTGAGCCCACTCCGCATTCGTTGCTGCATTTCTGAGAAGCTGTACATCCAATTTATGCAACCATCTTCTTCTATTTCTCCACGATTAATTTCGTTGAGTTGATAGGTTTTCTCCTCATCCGTTAAGCAATATACGAAGGTATCAATTATGCAAAAGTTATCGTCAAAAGCTTCGCCCTTCATCCCTATGTTAATCGTTCTAACATTCGCAACTCCCCGTGCCTTTTGAACGCTTGGATAGGCTAATCCACATAGGCAATAATCTGGAGCAACTATGTCTTTACTCAAAAGAAGTCTGGATATGGCAATCGTAGAATTATACTCATCGGCGTTTGTGGTGACTTTGATGAATTCACCATGCAAGTAGTTGTAAATTGTTTTTTCCGTTTTATTCTTCGGTGTTATGCTGCTTCGATAATCGTCAAGCAGCCCTACAATTTTGAAGAGCGGTTGTAATATCCCGCTCTTCGTACTAATTTTTGATATTGTAAATAGACTACCAATAGTCGGAACCATTTCATAAATTGTTCCGAGTTCGCAAAGCGCACCGTAAAAAAATGATTCTCCTACATCATTCATTCGTCCCTTGGCACTTGATAACCTAGGATGTTTTAATTCGCCGATATCGGTAAAGAGTCGGCCATACTCATTTTTTCTTGCTCTATATATAAATTGATCTCCGATTGGAAAGCAATTTATTGTAAATTTATCGAATAGTAATTTCTCAAGAACAGGCAAGAACTTATCTGGTATCGCATTTTGAGCAGATAGTTTTTTTAGAAGTTCGATTTTGTGTTTGACATCAAAGTAATCCGAGTAATTCATGTTCAAAAACTAACTCAGGTGAATACATTAACTGGCGTTGTTTCAGCATGTACCGACATATATTATCTCCACCTATAAACTAAATCGGTAATTCAAGATCTGGATGTATTTTTATCAAAACTCATGTGAACTTTCAACAGGATAAAACCTGAGTGATTAAGCGTTATTTTTACTGATGGCTACAAGCTGCTCGTATACCAATTCTTTATACAAAGAGAAAGTAAGCATAAGTTCTGAATGTTGCCTTTCTAGTAGCGGAATTAGGTTTTTTAGTTTAAGTGGTTCAATTCCACCAAAACCATAACTGACGAAACCATGCATATCAACATTACGCGTGACCAAAGACGTTATTCCAATCTCAATCCTAGGTGAATAACGGTGGTTATATTTGTTCCGAAAATCCAAGGTGTCTCGCTGGTATTCTTTATTGCAAACCTTTTCTAAAGCGCATTTTAACTTTTGATATTTTATCCACGACTTACCATGCAAATCAGCCTGCTCTTGATAAATTTTGGAATCAATTGGTAAATCATCATCACTCCACTGCGATTCGTCTACTCGATTAGCTTGATGACAAAGATGCGCAATTGAATAAAAAAACCTTGATCGAATGACATAAGGTAAATTAAGCGCCAAGGTCGCTAATGGGCAAACAAACTCATAAATTATAAAATGTTTTCTCTCAAGGTCTTCCCCTGTTTCCTCAAGAACTTCTGACCATGCTTTGAGATTAACAATAAATTGCCTCATCTCGTTAAGTGAATTTGCCAATTCCCTAGCATGTTCATCCAGCATTAGGCTGTAGGCTAACCAATCAATGTCTACACTATTTGGCAATTCAAACCAGTTATAGGGCGCAACACCTATTTCTGATTTAATAGCTTGCCGTATTTCCAGAAATTTCTGAAAAGCATCCAGCATTTTATCAATTCCATGAATATTCAATTACTTATAAGAATAAGAACACTTTTTTAGTCACGTTCGCCCCTAAAAAGGGGATTCTCTTTGATATTTAACTTGTTGATTTAAATGGCGTCCCGGAGACGATTTGAACGTCCGACCTGCCCCTTAGGAGGGGGCCACTCTATCCAGCTGAGCTACCGGGACTTTAATCATGCATTTTAACATAAGCCTAACAGTTTAGAATGATTGACTTTTCAGCAACCAATTCTATTCAGACTTTTATTTCTCACTTATACTGGATGCAAATATAAAAAATGCTTTACCACACCCAAACTATCAATACTTCAGCTTCCTAATCTCCACCCGCTCCAGCGAAGTTATAAAATAAGATAGCTTAGTTTCGCTTCGGGTAGACATATTTTCAAACAAGCCACCAATTAACATTTTGCTGCTGCCTGGCTGTCCAGGTTTAACAAAACGTACACTCAAATCAAAATCCATCACATAATCTTCAAAACTGATCTGGCATCCATGTATGGTATCGCCTCGTTGCAGACGGGCGCGGTTGGTAGGTAGTTGTATCCCGGCACCGCTTCTGGATAAATCGAAAAGATAACCTGAAACGGATGAACGCGTTTTTTCGGCAATACCACTAAAAGGAATATGCAAAGACCCAACATCAATGCGATGCGCACGACGTCGTTGCGGGTAATAAATTCGATCAGGTAAGTTGCATTTATAGTACGTAATACCGCGTGAAAAACCAATTTCAATTTCGGTTACATTAAATGCTAGATGGATCCCCTTATGCAATACCAAGACCTTTGCGGCTTTATGATTTTGCAGCAGCACATTACCTTCTCTGGGAACCAACTCGTCCAACATAATAAGGTGCTTATCGTCTTTTACACCCAGTATAGAAGAGCTAAATTCTCTGCTGTAACCCTCTATTTGTATTCCACACAGTGGTGAGCTGGACTCAATTTCATTCAATAATTTTACAATTTTAAGCGGTTCAGTAATGAAATTTGGATTTTCCTGTGTCGACAATTCGTCTGTATCTATTTCTTCTTCAACGGTTTTTGGCTTTACAAACAGACTTTTAATTTTTTCTAACATGCTAGACAGGCTAATGGTATTTAACTATAGCCAGTCTACACCGAAATAAGGGTTTTAGAAAACAACTCGCTTCTAGTTGAGCCGTCAGGCCCATAGGTGCTGGATAATGCTGAGTTGCCTCGTAAGATTTGTAGGGCGCGTTGCGTATGTCGACTTAACAATTCAATACAAGCCCCGTTTTGTTCATTGAGCATGCGGCATTTTTTTGACAGCGCAGTAAGATTCGCCCAATTAACTCTAGAATTGCCAATATTGATACCGGCTGCCTGTGCTTTGCTCAAGTAATCATTCATGCCAGTATGGTTCGCCAGCAATTGTTCTGTTGCCAAAACTTGCCCAAGCTGATCAGCAAATTGTTCAAGCTGAACAACCACTTCTTTTTTATATGCAGCAATGTGGGTAAGTGCTTGCGCATCTTTGCTTTGCAGCAGATTTTCGGCTTCACTATGCAATAATTCCAATAATTTTTGCGTAGCATTTAAACCGTTAATCAATAAATTTTCAGTAATGGGATACGTTTTTTCTATCATAGCGTTCACGTCGAATTAGATAGCTGATGGTCAAATTGCAGGATCTTACTAGCAATGCGCTCGGCATTGGGTTGATAAGTACCCGCTTGTATGGCAGATTTGATAGCGGCAACCCGATCTTCATTGATTACCGGCGCAGAACTGCCAGATGCTACTGCATTTTTAATATCCTGACGGGTATAAGTAACACCCACTGCTTCTGCCAATACTGAGCTGACTGCTGGCTGCTTGTTAGTGATGCTAGCATCCTTATCAACTGGTTTTGCAGGTAAGGATACACTGGGGGTTTGACCGGAAACAGATTCAATAGCCATGACGAAAGTCCTGTAAAGATTTTATCTGTATATTTTATCGGCAACATTAGCATATCCTTTAACGAAATTTTTAAAAATTAACAGAAACCTTTGCAGCATCAACCACCATAGCTTGAATAAGCTTTTGTGAGCTGGTATTTTTTACATTAATCCGATCACCTTTTGCGCCATTCATCATGGCAATACCGGCCATACTAATCGACATACCCGACTTACCCAACTGAATAGTAACGCGGTCACCGCGTTTTATCAGGGTTAAATCTTGATAACTACGACCATTAAGCACAGTGCCTATTTGCAGATTACGGGCGGCTTGTTTATTAACTACATCAAGTGGGTCCAACAAGTAACCTTGACTTAAAGCACTAATTTCGCGGTTTTCTCGCACAATATCTTCAGCATGAATAACTGCGTTGCGTTGCAACGGCCGAACCAAAACCAGTACTTCTTTATACGATTTAACTATCACAGAACTATAAATTTTCCAGGGTTGGCTGCCCTTACATTGCACTAACAAGGTGTTATGTCCGGCTTTAACTTCTGCTGCTTGCGGAGAAACGTCCAAGTTTTCATCACAAAAGGGCAATTGCAAATGCATATCCAAAGGCGTTACGTTAATCTGATAACGACCATTGGTATCCAAACTGGATTGCACATAACTACTGACTGCATTCTCTATAGCCTTAACGTCTTGTAACTGAGCGGCAAGGCTTATCTGTGGAACTAGCAATAGCGTCAATAACTGTCGTTTTATTATGTTCATAACTGTGTTGGAATTTTGACTATACTTAAAACTAAGCACGAAACATACCAACAGAATTATTATTAGCGAACCACGTCATAAATCGGCAATTTCTTAAGAAAACTTTAGCAATACCGCTATAATTAATTTCAACAAATTCAAGGGGGCATTATGGCTGGCGTTTTAGATGGTGTTGATCAACGAACCAAACTGGCAGGACACAACAGGTTTGAACTATTGCTATTTAAACTACACGGTCACCAGCGGTTTGGCATAAATGTATTTAAAGTACAGGAAGTCATTCAATGCCCGCCGTTAACGCAAATCCCAAATTCCCACTTCGTAATCTGTGGTGTAGCCCATTTACGCGGCAAAACTATTCCGGTTCTAGATTTATCCATGGCAATTGGGATGCGCTCTTTGTCACGCGAAGACGGTTGCTATGTAATCGTTACTGAATACAACCGTTCCATTCAGGGTTTTCTAGTAGGTGCTGTTGATCGAATTATCAATATCGGCTGGGAACAAGTCAGACCACCACCAACCGGTACGGGCAAAAGTAGTTATCTCACAGCGGTTACCGAGGTAGACGGAGAGCTGATTGAAGTAATTGACGTAGAAAAAGTCATGAAAGAAGTCATAGGTGGACGCGAAGAAGCCTCTGCTGAAACCATTGATACTCATATTACCAGTAGTAATAATCATATTCTGGTGGTTGATGATTCATCTGTGGCTCGAAATCAGGTTAAGCGCGTCTGCGAACAAATTAATATGCAGTGTACTTTGTTAAAAGATGGGCTAGAAGCTTGGGATCATTTAACAAATTTGGTAACCGAAGGCGTAAAAATTCAGGATCGTTATTTAATGATTATCTCTGATGTTGAAATGCCACGTATGGATGGCTATACACTGGCTACCAAAATTAAATCCGATGTCAATATGAAAGATGTTTATTTAATTTTGCATACTTCTTTAAGCGGCGTATTTAATACCAGCATGGTACAAAAAGTAGGTGCAAACGAATTCTTGGCTAAGTTTGACCCAGACTCTTTATTAAATGCTATACAATCCCATATTAAAAGACAAAATGGTATGAGTAACTAAGCTTCTATGCAATCCGTGTTCAGAAATTCCGGTTCGAATTCTGTTAATTACGAACTTAGCAATAGTAATTTTCAGATTATCCAGCAGTTTTTGAGCATGCAATGTGGAATTGTGCTCAACGAGAACAAACATTATTTGGTCAAAAACCGTTTAATAGCGCTGCTGGATAAATTTGGTTTAGATTCATTTACTGATTTAACCAACACACTGGAATCCAATTCCGCACAAAGTGGCACACTTAGAAATGCTGTTATTGATGCAATGACCACTAACGAAACATCCTGGTTTCGTGATGTAAAGCATTTCTCGGTACTTAAGGAAACTATTTTTCCTACGCTGTTGACTGAAAATAGCCAACCTTTAAAAATCTGGTCGGCAGCTTGCTCGTCGGGTCAAGAACCCTATTCCATCAGCATAACCGCTTTGCAAAACACACCTAAACCTTGTTCGGTGCAGATTCTGGGTACTGATATCTCGGAAACGATGCTCTACGAAGCAAAACAAGCGATTTATTCAGAGCTGGCGCTATCCAGAGGAATTGATGCTGCCACGCAAGCACGTTTTTTTCAAAACACGACCAAGGGTTACAGTTTAAATAACGAAGTCACTCAACAGGTCAGCTTTCAACAACTGAACTTACTTAAACCCTTTTCATCATTAGGATTATTTGACATTATTTTTTGCCGAAACGTGCTCATTTATTTTTCCGATACTGTCAAATTCGATATTCTTAATCGTATGTCTCAAAATCTAAAGCCGGGTGGCTATTTTTTTCTAAGTAGTACCGAGTCTATGCCTATCGGTTTAGACGTTTTTGAGCGCCAGCATGGCAGCTTAGTCAACTACTATAAAAAAACCCGATCATAACCCCCAAGTTCAGTGCATAAAGACATGATTTAGAAGTTGGCACTAATAAAATTGCTATGCTAATCCCACTACTTTATATAAAAACCCCCTGCATTAATCTAAGCAAAACCAAGCACCTATCCTCGGTATTTGTTTTACAGATTTTCCTAAAAAAACGTCTAAACTATTTTAATCTATCGTTATTTTGTTATAGTTATGTTGGGTGATTCACTTCACCCACATTGTCTATGGATGTTAGAAAAACAGTCATCAGACTAACTTAAATTCTAATAATATAGGGGTATAACATGAAACAATACGGAGCAGAGTTTTTTGGAACATTCTGGTTAGTGTTAGGCGGATGTGGTAGTGCAGTACTAGCAGCGGCGTTTCCGCATGTTGGCATTGGTTTGTTAGGTGTATCTTGCGCTTTTGGTCTTACAGTATTAACCATGGCTTATACAATTGGTCATATTTCCGGTTGCCATCTTAATCCCGCCGTATCCATAGGCTTATGGGCTGGCGGCCGCTTTCCAGCCAATAAATTAGCACCTTATATTGCAGCACAGGTAGTGGGTGGAATTGTAGCCGGCGGTGTTTTATATCTTATTGCCAGTGGTAAAGCCGGTTTTGATGTCACCGCAGGCTTTGCCTCCAATGGTTATGGTGAACATTCACCTGGACAGTATTCGTTGTTAGCGGGTTTGGTATCCGAAGTAGTAATGACCATGATGTTTTTACTGGTCATTCTGGGTGCTACCGATAGCCGCGCACCACAGGGTTTTGCTCCCATTGCGATTGGCTTATGTTTAACCCTAATTCATTTAGTCAGTATTCCGGTAACCAACACGTCAGTCAATCCTGCCCGCAGTACCGCAGTGGCTATTTATGCTGGCGATTGGGCTCTGGCACAACTTTGGCTATTTTGGGTAGCCCCCATCATTGGCGCAGTTCTGGGTGCCTTAATCTACCGTTTTATTGGCGCACCAGAAGCAATTGAAGTCGCAGAAGACTGATTTTTTAGGGTGTGGGGTTATCAGTAAATCAAATAGTTTTTTCATTTAGACCTTTTGCGAGACATTCAACCAAAATACACACGGTCAGAATAATGTATATACCTATGTGAAAAATGATTACTCCGCATTGATCAATATGCGCCCCCAGTATTAACTTTGTAAACTCCACGGTTATTGGACATAAAATTATGAGCTCAGCGTACTACATCGTTTTAGAAAAAGAGATTAATGATTTGGACACCATGATGGATGGCAAAAAATTGTCACACAACATAGAATTACTCGACATCTTGGCTCTTCAACTTGGCGTTCGCCCGCTTTCAGATTTCTTTTGTATGGATCCTGACGAGTTGGCTGATTTTATGGATGGCGATGATGAGATTGAACTGCCGCCGTTACTGCAATTCTCAGCACTGGATGGCTTGGTAACTGTAAGAACGTTGTTGTCCAGCTCTCAAGCACAAGAAGCACTTGAGGATTTACAAAGTTGTGAGCGAATTTTAACCGCCGCTGCTGAAGCAGGTGTGGGCTGGCATTTTCAGGTCGATCTATAATTTTTTTAGGCTTGTCGAGAAAATCAGTCAACTAATTAACAGACCAAGCAGCCAGAAGGGCATTCAGCTGTTGCCTATCAGGCAACCCCGTTCTGGCTCCTAATTTTGTACAGCATAAACCACCTGCCCCACTGGCAAAACGTAATATCTCTAACCACGACATACCAGCAGCCACTGCCGCAGCAAATGCACCATGAAAAGCATCACCAGCCCCAGTTGTATCAATAATATTTGATAACGGTGGCGCAGCTAAAGCACCTACTTCCTGTCCACGCCTCCAAATTAACCCTCTTTCCCCCAAAGTAATCACAACTACCGCACTTTGTGCCGATAATTGCGTTAATGCAGACTCAACACTTTCTGCATACTGAAGTGCAAACTTTTCAGAACACACCAGATAATCCACCTTGTCCGCTAATAATAAAGTACCTGTATGCACAGAACCTGCATCCAAAACACTGGACACCCCCTGTCCAGCCAAATAATCGAGCAGATCTAAACTGATCTGCGGTTCGTGTCCATCGAATAGTAATACTTTAGTTTGAAGATTGGCAAAATCTATACTTTTGGACTTTAGAGCTTGAATTTGGCATTTATAATTGATAAGCGCACGCTGACCGTCCGGTTTAACCAGCACTACGGATAAAGGCGTGGCAAAATCGCCTCTTACTACATACCGAGTATCTACATGCTGAGCTTGCAACTCCTGCCAATGACTTTCACCATAAAGCTCATTACCCAAATACCCACAAAAGCCAGCTTTAAATCCCAGTTTTGACACAATTACCGCAGCGTTAGCAGCAGGTCCTCCACCACACCCCAGCAAACCTTCTGCAACAATTTTTTCATCCGACAAAGGATGTTGTGGCACCGTAAACACCAAATCGTAACTGGCATGTCCAACACAAAGTACATCAAAATTGTTTGGTTTATACATTTAATTGATTCCCTTACTACGGTTTTCCATGCGCCGCACAAATTCGCTTAAAATAACCTTATACAATTCATCTCCCAAATATTTGTCTTCAATCCCACTATCAATATTGGGATTATCATTCACTTCAATGACATAGCCTTTACCCTTTATTTCTTTAACATCGACACCGTACAAGCCATTTCCTATGGGATGGGTAGCCTTTAGAGCCGCTTCCAGCACCGCTTTGGGTACTTCAAAAGTGGGTAATGTATCAAAATCACCACTATCAACGCGATTTCGGGAATGCCGATAAATTTGCCAATGATTTTTTACCATAAAATATCGACAGGCATACAACGCCTTGTTATTAAAAATACCTATACGCCAATCGAAATCGGTATACAGAAACTCTTGAGCCAACAACAAGGCAGATTGCTGAAATAACTCACTGACTTTACTATCAAGTTCCTGGCGATTACTTACTTTAACGATACCACGCGAAAAAGAACCATCTGGAATTTTTATCACTACCGGAAAACCAGCCGCTTGTTCCAATTGATCCAAATGCATAGCATTACCCTTATGTAAAATCCATGTTTTAGGCGAAGGTACCCGGTGAGTACGAAACATATCCGCTAGATAGACTTTATTGGCGCAGCGTAAAATTGAAGTTGGATCATCAATCACCAGTAATCCTTCTTTTTCGGCTTTTTTTGCAAAGCGATAGGTGTAATGATCAATGGCTGTCGTTTCGCGGATAAATAAACCATCAAACTCTGGAATACGCCCGTAATGCTGCTGGGTTATCAGCTCCACTTCCACTCCCATTTGTCTACCCAGATTAATAAACTTTTTGATAGCCCCCCGATTACTAGGTGGCAATTTTTCTGCCGGATTAATTAAAATGGCCAAATCATAGCGGGCCGCTTTACGCGTACGGCTTTTACGCCAGATTTTTTTACTAAATCTATCCAGGGCTTCGGCAAACAAAGTTTGCTCGGCATCGTCCAGACTGCGATGTGATACCGCTTTTAAGTCAATAATTTGCCATTGCAATTGACCCTGCAGGGTAATCTCAAGAATAGGACAGGGAAAACGCTCAAACAATAAACGGGTCAATTCCTGAAAGGTGGGATCAGGAGTGGTACCAAAAAAACTGTAAAGCTTAAAATCGGTAATTGATACATGATATTTAAAAGCACGCGCCAAGGTTGAACTCAAATCGTCCAGTTGCAAACTGTACAAAGCATTTTTGCCTAAGTCATTAATCACTTTTACCGAGGGTATCACATGGTGATTTCGAGCTTCCGCTAATAATGAGCAATAATAGCCATCGGAAAGATAAGCGTAACTACTACACAAATTAATAATACGCACACGCTGATCAGATTCAGCCTGTTCTATGCCAAGATAATCTTCAAATGTAATAACCTGATCACTGGGATAATAAGGATTCCAGTCGGATAAATCATCAACCACTAGTAACGTGCTTGCCATAGCAATATTATCCCCATGTAATGAATGAGTGGATCATTTTGAAACCAGACAGCCGTTTAAACAAGGCGTAATATTCATTTATTTGATTTTAACTAAAATTCATAGGTAATTAACGATGTTTAGCCGCTCAGAATTAACGGGTATTGATGTTTCTCTATTTCCTGACAATTATCGACAGGCTAGACAAGAATGGTTAAAGCGCTTACCTAACCTTAATTACCCTCAGCAATACCGAAGTTTTAATTGTGCAGGTGTTGGACCAATGGGAGAAGAATTAATAACGGATAGTGTGTGGCTGGGTGAAAATAATGCAAAACAAGTGCTTATTCTGCTGGCAGGCACCCATGGTATTGAAGGTTTTACAGGTAGTGCTATACAGCTTGATCTAATGGATAGATTGGCATGCCAACAAATATTATTACCAGACAATACAGCTATTTTACTCATACATGCATTAACACCCTGGGGATATGCATGGCTAAGGCGTTGCGATGCAGATGGGGTAGACTTAAATAGGAATGCAGTGGATTTCACGCAACCTTTGCCTGAAAATCCTGACTACCAGCAATTGCGATCAGCATTATTTTGTAATGATATATCTCTCAGACAAGAAATTTTAGCCAACTTTGCACATCAACACGGACGTCCAGCGTTGGAACAAGCCATCAGTGGAGGACAATACCAAGACCCTGCCGGCCCCTTTTACGGCGGCCAAAAACCTGCACATGGTCGTTTGGTGTGTGAAGCCTTAATGGCTGATTATGCCTTGGCGAAACGACGCTTAGCCGTCATTGATGTACATACGGGCTTAGGCCCCTATAGTTATGGCGAAATTATTTGTGATCACCAACCGTTTAGTGCCGGGGCAACCATGGCTTATCAATGGTATGGAGAAGGAGTGACATTACCATTTGCGGGCACATCCAGCTCGGTACCCAAACTGGGTTTACTGGATTATTTGTGGCATGCAGTCATGGATCAGCAAAGTTGCTTTGTCACGCTAGAATTTGGTACGTTTAGTACCGATCTGTTATTTGAAACCTTATTACGTGATCATCAATTGTGGTCAGAAACGAATAACCAAACTGAGCGGCAGGCACATAGTCTACGCATGCGTAAACATTTTTACCCTGAAGATATCGCCTGGCAAGAAATGGTGTTATTCAGAGCTAGACAGGTAATTATGCAAGGATTAAGGGGAGTAAGCAGATAATTTGCTCTGCGTTAATGGCTATAGTTGTTTGCTAATAACGACTAACCTTTTCAGCCTAAATACAAAAAGACTCCAACCTAAGCAAATAGTATTATTCATAGCAAGTTCTTTTGATGCATAAATATCTGGAACATACAATATAATTAGTTACAGACAAACTGATTGCTGAGTGTTTTACTATACCTGATTTCCAAAAAACAGCTCACTTAATTTATCAGGTTTTTTTGCCCTCTAGGGAAACAGGCCATGCCAAACTCAAACTCTTCAGTCTGTATTCAGATGCTGCGAAAATTGATATGGACAATTCAACCTTGCTTTCAAGCTTTACCTTTACATAACGGTTCATTAAGCTTCGATACTGAACATGAAAAATTATTCTGGCAGGAACGCCGCAGCGAAGCGCTGTCTAGTTTAAAATTTGCTTTAGCCATAGGCTCAATCGGTTTTCTGACCTTTATTGGCTTGGACATACTCAATAACACCCTGTCAACACCAAAACTCTTTGCCCGCTTGGCTATCGTGATTAGTTTCGGATCGTTACTGAAACTTCTGTACCAACGCCCTCTACAAAAAATCTGTATCAGCAAAATAACCAAACTAGCCATAACAGCTTATATTTTCAGTTTAATTGGCATTATGCTCAGCGAAACCGATTCACTGCTTTTTAATGTCCTGTGGACGGGGTTAATACCGATATATTTCTTGATTTATGGGCAGATGTTAATGACTCTCTCAGAAACCGTGCTATTCGGTTGGATCGCCATGCTGACTCTGCCTATCAGCGCATACCTGATAGACTTCACAGTCAGTCAAGTGATGCCTTCCGTTTTATTGTTAGTCATGGCAAATTTTTTTGGCTTTTGTACTCGTTACCAATTAGAACGTCAAACACGGCTTGCCTATCAGGCAAAATGTAAAGCTGAAATCGGCTTACTAGAAAAAACGGAATTTACGCAACAACTAAGTCACAATTTACGCCAACCATTACAAGCTTTAAGTAGTTACTCAAGTTTACTAGAAACCCTCTGCTGCGATAGATCAGATTACCAATTACAGCATATTGCAACACGTCTGGGGCATACCACAGATGAACTTATCAATACGTTTAACCAAATTCTGACCATTGGAAACCTTGAAAATGGCAAACAACAACCCTTACTAAAAGCGGTTGACTTAAATCTGCTACTAGCGGATATGAGTGACCAATTTACTCCGCAAGCGGCTAAACGTCATTTAAAATTGAAAATCAATTTACGTACAAAACCGCCGTTCAATGTCTACAGCGACGCTTGCATACTCAAACAAATTATTAGCAATTTGCTCGACAACGCTATTAAATATACGCAAAATGGCTGGATAATTGTTTCGACCGTAAAAACGAGTAATCAACAAATCAAACTGATTATCCGCGATACTGGCATAGGTATTTCTGAAGACGATAAACCGAAAATATTTAATGAGTGTTACCGAGGTACGCGTCGGCTTAATGATCCTTGTGGTAACGGTATAGGCTTAAGCTATGTGCAAAAGGCTTTGAATATTTTGCCTGGACACTCATTAAGCTTACACTCAAAGGTCAATCAGGGCAGTCGTTTTCAAATCCAGCTACCGGTAGCTAAGCATACCAACCCGGAAAAGCCAATCTATTCTCCCTTACCAGCCTGTAATTACTTTGTATTGATTGTTGATGACAATAAAGAGGTTTTATCCGCGTTGGCGGCACAACTTAACAAACGGGGTTGTTTGGTGCAAACCGCAACCTGTATAGAAGAAACCCTAATAAAACTCTCAGAAAACGAGATAGTACCAGACTTACTAATCACTGATTTTTATTTAGAAAATAACCAGACTGCCCATGACATCATTGCTGCTGTTAGCAAGCATTGCGGCTCACTACCCAGCATAATTTTGTCAGCTCATCCTATTCCCTACATTGATAAACAGAAATTTCCAGAACATACACTTTTGCTGCGTAAACCTGTAAATAATACCCTACTATTTGAAAAAATCTCCGAAACCTTGTCTGTATCGAATTCAACGACATTGCAAAGTTCTGCAAACGCTTAACAGGCTTGATCTTCCAAATTTTTTTGCCAACTTCCGGGTTTGCCTATTACGACACCCATTTCAAATAACTTGACCAGTAATTCCACCCTTCTGGTAACACTAAATTTTAAAAACAAAATACGCAGGTGATTTTTAACAGTTTGCTCACAAATCCCCATTAATCTAGCAATATCTTTATTACATAAGCCCTGCACTAACAGACTTAAAACTAAAAATTCACGCGGCGTTAATCCCAAAGTTTCGGCGTCGGTAACAGGTCGTAACTCAAGACCAGCGTTATTTAAACGCTTAGCACTTGTCACCGAAGACGGTAAATAGACTTTTCCTGATAAGACATCCAATAATGCTTGAATAAAATCCTGTCTGGACAAATTTTTAGTAATAAAACCCATAGCCCCCAGACGCAAGCATTCATAAACCATTGACTGATGATCCATGGCAGAAAACATAATCACGCTCAGTTTTGGAAATTCATTCCGGAAGATTTTCAATCCAACTAAGCCATCTTGATCAGGTAAATTAACGTCTAAAAATACTAAATTTAATAGCGAAGCGCGAGCAATGTTTAAGCCCTGTAGTACATCATCAGCTTCAAACACACGTGTTTCAGGAAACATTTGCTGTAATAAACCGGCCACTCCGGCACGGGAACAAAAATGATCGTCAATCAGTAGAATATTCATTACCATCAAAGTTTCAGGCACTCAGAGAATGGATAGTATACTGGCGAATAAATTAACGCGCCAGCTTGCACAAAACACTAACACTAAAAAAGAGTACAAAAAGCTATCCATGCTATGTTCTAGGCGATATTAGTCCGCAATGATTCTGCATTTTTTCATAAGATTGTCTTATTTTCCGCCTAAAATTAATCTTGAGGTCTGGCTTTTTATGCATTTTTCTAAGCACTACCTTACTTTAATGTTCACTTTATCAAACACTTTTATAGTGAACTTTAGGTACGTTATCGAATTTTTCCACCTACCTTATTCATAGTTATTTTTTCAATTTATCATTTATGGGAGTTAGACATGTCCAATTATTCAATCACTATGCTACTCAGCTTGCTGCTAGTCAATTCAACTGCTTCTGCCTGGGGACCAGAAGGTCACGCCATAGTTGCTGATATTGCCGAAGCACATCTTAACGCTGTTGCACAAAACGAAGTGCGTGCGTTGTTAGCACAAGAAGGGAATAGTAATCTGGACGACATAGCATCCTGGCCAGACCAATCTCCGCCTAAAACCCCTCAAACCGCTCCTTGGCACTATGTGGACATTCCTCTTGAGGAATCTCAATATAATGCTAACAGAGACTGCCCTCAATCATCTTGCGTAGTTGCCAAAATCAGTACTTATGCTCAGAAATTGGCAGATACATCACTAGACAATCGCTCACGATTGGAGGCGTTAAAGTGGCTGGTACATTTTATTGGCGACATACATCAACCCTTACATGCAGAAAATCGCAATGATCGCGGAGGAAACCAAGTTTCGCTTACCTATTATGACAAAAACACCAATTTACATAGTATCTGGGATGGCGCTATACTTGAGCATGCCCTGAATTTACATCTTGGCCCCCATTTTAGCTTTAATCATGCCCTGGTAAGACAAGCGGCAACTGATCTTGATAATGCTATTTCAAATGAAGATCGCAACACTTGGAGCCAATCGGGTCTACTCAACAGTATAGATAATACTGCTGTAACCTGGGCCGAGGAATCGCATGCACTGGCCGGGATTGCTTATAACAGTTTACCAAGCGTCATGAATGACCATTGGGAAGACAATTATCAAGCCACAGTCTGGCCGGTAGCACGAAAACAACTACAGAAAGCAGGCTTACGCTTGTCTGTAGTGTTAAACGAAGCACTTCAGTAACTCTACTAAGGGCTCTTCCTTAGACTCTGAAACTGAATTGACTGGTTAGGATAACTAAACTATAAAAATAAGGTGCTGTGTTTGTATAACACAGCCCAACAACTCACCTAACTCTCTACACAATTTTGGAGATACCATGCGAATATTAGCTGAAAAAATTGAACACATCGTGGTTCTGATGCTTGAAAACCGTTCTTTCGACTCTATGCTTGGCGCACTCTATCCGAAATCGGCAGCGTTTAATGGCTTAACCGGCCAAGAGACGAATCCGGTACAAAACGCAGCTGACGTACAAGTTTGGAATACAACAGGAACGGATATAAAATCAATGTCCATCCCCACTCCTGACCCAGGTGAACTCTGGACAGACATCAATATGCAGCTCTTCGGTCTGGATGCTCAACCCGGTCAGCAATTGCCGCCCATGACGGGTTTTGCGAATAACTATATTCGGCAAACAGCTTCTCCTGCACAAGACTATGATGCCAAAAATATTATGCATTATTACCAACCTGAGCAAGTACCAGTGCTTAGTCAACTAGCCAAGCAATATGCAGTCTGTGATCAATGGTTTGCTTCCGCGCCCTGCCAAACCTGGCCAAACCGGTTTTTTGTACATACAGGGACAGCTAACGGCTACCAAAATAATAGTCCGGTACATTTCCCTTATCTTATGCCGACCATTTTTAATCGCCTAAATACAGCCAATCACTCTTGGGGCATCTTTTTTCATGATTTTCCTCAATCACTGACCTTGACTGATTTGTGGACGCATCTTGAGCATTTTCATTTCATCGATGAGTTTAAAACCAAGGCAGAAGCGGGTGAGTTACCTGCCTACTCTTTTATTGAACCCAGATATTTTCCAGATTTAGAGTTGCCAAATGACCAACATCCCCCACACCATGTTGGTTTGGGGGAAAAGTTAATTGCCAAAGTTTACAATATCGTCAGAAGCGCTCCCAGCTGGGAAAAAACGCTGCTGATTATTACCTATGACGAACACGGCGGATGTTATGATCACGCAGCACCACCTGTGGCAATCCCCCCAGATAATTCAAACCCAAGTCCATTTGGATTTGACCGATATGGTGTCAGGGTACCTGCGGTACTCATTTCACCCTATATTAGCCCCGGCACTATTTTACGTGTTGTAGAAGAAGGTAATTTGCCTCACGAGGGTAAAACTTATCCATTTGATCATACTTCAATTCTTGCCACACTACGCAACTGCTTTCATTTGAACACCCCTCTCACTAACCGTGATGCCGTAGCGCCTGATGTGGAAAAAGTGTTTAATTTAGAGGCACCTACTAATAATGCTCTAGAGAGCATCGAAGCCTTAGCTTATCCCATTATGGACGATGAATTAAAAACAGCACTGGCAGCACCCATGAATGATTTTCAAAAAGCGCTACATCAAGCGGCGGCCCATCTACCTGATCTTAGCCAACTAGCAACAACTGAAAGTGAACTCGACAAAATTGAGCAGCATATTCAAAATCTTTCTAACCACCTAATAAAGAATATTGAGCTTCCGGACCATAAAACACCCTCTGAAGCTTTGCCATTTATAAAAGACAAACTGCAAAAGTTTCTACCTTAAATTATTTACATAGTGTTGCAGAATCTATAGTGCGGCATGTTAATCATCACATGTAGCCGCACTATAGTGCGGTAAATTTTAAGCGTGATTACAAAAATTAACCAGCTTGTCCATCCACGCGGGGTGTCGTCAGAATGGGTGTGTAAAAAAATACAAACAGAGAGAATGCCGCCAACCAGAAATAGCTGGAAACTAAAACAAGATTACCCGACCAGGCAGGCACCAGCACAGGAAATAACACTCTGCATAATGCAGCAAGATTTATCAATAAAAAGGCAATTGCCATAATGTTAGATGCTTTAAGGGCTCTTCCTGTATGACCTAAAGCCACTCTCGCCATCATACCCAACGTCAGAGTTCCCAGACCACCTACTGTAAAGGCATGCAAGGCCAATAAGGGAGATATCCATGCAAATGCGGCCAAACTTAATAATCCAAAACCCAAGATTATCCAACCATATCCCACAAACAGTACCCATAATAAGGGTACATACCAAATACGACCATCGTACCAACTGGCTACCCGCACAAGATTGATTAACAACGCCATGACAGCTGCAATCGCCAAATAAGTGCCGGAAATATCCAGTATCATTAATATCAATGCCAATAAGCTGACTAGAATAGTTATTCCATCCAGTAGGGGATTACGGATGCAAACCACCCCACTCAAGCCACGTTCAGTAAAATAGGGAAACAATCTGCCAGCTATAATGACAATCATCATAACAACCAGAGTCACCAACAATTTCAAGCCTAAACTGGCACTGTCGACTAATAAACCCAAAAACTGCGCATGTATCAAACCATTTGCCACAGCCATTAACAGCAATAACACTACAAAAATAAAATTTTTATAATTTGCCTTTTTCAACAAGGGTTTTGCTATAAAATAAGCTAATACAGGCAAAAACGCAAAATCAAGACCCGCAATGATAATATCGGGTAACAGATGCGCATAAAAGGGCGCTATACGGCCGTATATCCATAAAAAACCCAGTGCAGCCAATTCATCCGGCGTGACGGTTTGCAAACCAGTCCAATTTCTGACTGCAGTCAATAAAAAACCGGCAATCACAGCCGTGGTATAACCCAATAGCATTTCATGCGCATGCCAAATATTTTGAGGAAAATAATTAAGCAAGTGTAGTGAGCCATCGGAAATAGAGTTCCAAAGGGCGATAAAGGCCAATGCTGATAATCCTGCCAATGCAAAAAAGGTTCTAAACCCCATGGCAAACAGTGGATAATCAAAAATCGGTTTTTTATTCATGCAAGCCCGCCTCCAGCCAATCGATTTCGTTATGAGAGAATCCAGCAATTATACGCACTTCTCGATTAAATGGGCCTTTGGGTTTACCAATATATGTCAGTAATAATTTGGCAAAACACGATTCGGGTTCCTGACCTTGTTCAATTGCCAAACGTTTAAACCAGTACGAACCGCGCTCAACGTGACCAATTTCGTCCTGATAAATTCGAGTCAAAATATCTACCCCGGCGTTATCATTCATGCCTTTAAGTTTATCTATCATCGCGGGTGTCACATCCAGACCTCTAGCCTCCATGCAACGTGGCACCACCGCCAAACGGGCTAATAGGTTATTTGCCGTATCTTCAGCCTGCAACCATAATCCACGATGAGCAGGTAAATCGCCATAATCGACGCCCAAACTTAACATATGTGTACGGATCAAACTGAAATGTTGTGCTTCTTCGTCGGCAATTCGTAACCAATCGCTATAAAACTCAGGTGGCAAACCACGAAATCTATAAATAATATCCCAGGCCAGATTAATAGCCATAAATTCAATATGGGCTAAGGCATGGAAAAAAGCGAGTTTACCCGCTTCAGTATTCAGGCTGCGGCGAGGCATATCGCGTGGCATTAACCATTCTGGCTTTTCTGGAAAAGCCGTATTCGCTATTGGCAGTGGCGAATCAGTCGATTCCATACATAATTGTTGCGCCATATGTAGCTGCCAAGCTTGATGCGTCGCAGCCAGTTTGCCCTCAACGGAGTGAGTAAACAGACATTTTGCAGCGAAATCGAACAGATTATTCACAAAATCACTCTAGCTAGCTGTGTGTATTGCGCAATTTTTGACAAAGTCAGTTTGATTATTAACACTAGAATGACCGCCAAACTTGCTGTGCGCCTTACTTCTTAGTCATGAAAAAAAACACAGTCTGGCACTTTAACACCATTTTGCTAGCCTCTTTTTCGACTGCCATGCAGGTTTCCATTTTAGACCGCCCAGCTGCTGCCTGTTTTAAAATTTTACCGTTTTCGATACTGTAATTTAAGCTGGCGCGTAACTGCGTTACCCGGGCATGCTCATCAGCATCTTGAGAAATACCCTCCATGGTACCGTCTTCTTTAAAGGTCCAGGTAGCATTGCTGGCTTTTCCATTGCTGCCATCACTATGCATGGATTCTTTATCGATTTGCCAAGTGCCTAAAATATCACTACGAGACAAAGGTACTTCTGCCTGCGCTGCAAAAGAGCATATCAGCATTACGAGAACGGTCAGTTTATGAATTTGCATGAAAGTCCTTAAAGTAGGATGGCTAAGAAGTTAAGGATTGTAGCACAGGCCAACACTTAACAATTTTAAACACGGCAAGCTAGTCTGAAATGCAATTTGCGCTGTATAATATAAGGTTGACTATGACTAATAGCTAAAGAAATCTATCGGTACTGACTGGCAATAACAACTAAGTTAATGTCTATAAGAAAAAAGCTAAGTATTTAGCTTTCAACAACATAAAAGTGTAAGTAGCCTTGATAAATTATCTGCAATCCATACAGCCAACAATACGTTTTTAAACCTTTGGATCATCATTTATGACAAACTTTGCTCTTACCGCCATCTCCCCTATCGACGGCCGCTATGCTAACAAAGTAGATGCTTTACGACCCATTTTTAGTGAATATGGCTTGATCCGCTACCGGGTAGAAGTCGAGGTACGCTGGCTACAGGCTTTAGCAAATCAAGCTAATATCCCAGAGGTACCCACATTATCAAACTCTGCTCAACTAGTATTGAATAATATTGTCAGCGATTTCTCAATAGCTGACGCTGAGGCAGTAAAAAACATTGAAAAAACCACCAATCATGACGTTAAAGCGGTGGAATACTTTCTAAAGGAAAAAATAAAACACCACCCCGAATTGCAAGCAGTGAGTGAGTTTATTCATTTTGCCTGCACATCTGAAGATATTAACAACCTGTCTTACGCCTTAATGCTTAAAGCAGGACGCAGTCTAACCCTAATAGAAATAGACAACTGCATTGCGTCAATAACACAACTGGCCTTAGACACCGCTGAACAGCCCATGCTGTCGCGCACCCACGGCCAATCAGCAACACCCACTACCACAGGTAAAGAGTTTGCTAATGTCGTTGCCCGCATGCAACGCCAGCGTCAGCAACTGGCCAATGTTGAACTTTTAGGCAAAATAAATGGTGCGGTTGGCAATTATAACGCTCACAGCGTTGCTTACCCGCAAGTGGATTGGGAGCAATTTGCCAAAAACTTTGTTGAATCATTGGGTTTAAGTTTTAACCCTTACACCATACAAATTGAACCTCACGATTACATGGCAGAGTTATTCCAGGCACTATCGCGTTTTAACACCATTTTGCTGGATTTTGATCGCGATATCTGGTCATATATTTCACTCGGCTATTTCAAACAAAAAACCATTGCAGGGGAAGTAGGTTCTTCCACTATGCCACATAAAGTCAATCCAATTGATTTTGAAAATTCGGAAGGCAATCTAGGTTTAGCTAATGCTATGCTGGGCTTTTTAAGTGAAAAACTGCCAATTTCACGCTGGCAACGTGATTTAACTGACTCAACGGTCTTACGCAATATTGGGGTTGGCATTGCTCATACCAGCATTGCCATTCAATCAACACTTAAGGGTATTTCCAAATTGGAAATCAACCCACTACTGATTGATGCAGATCTGGATAATAATTGGGAAGTACTTGCTGAACCCATACAAACAGTAATGCGCCGCTATGGCATCGAAAAGCCGTATGAAAAACTAAAAGAACTTACCCGAGGTCAACGAGTAACAGGTGAAGCCATGCGCGCCTTTGTAGAAACACTTGATATCCCACAAGCTGCCAAAACCGAACTCTTAAAGCTAACCCCCCATAACTACACCGGTTATGCCGCTCAATTAGCACAAAAAATCGGTTAACGAATCAGACGGGGCTAGTGTTAAATTTTATCTGGATTTTCTTTTTCCTAAGTGCATTTATCACCGCATTATTTAAATGGCTGGTGCTGGGTGATCACAGCGTATTTTCTGGCCTGATGAACGCACTTTTCAGCCAATCAAAACATGCTTTTGAAATATCGTTAGGACTTAGCGGGGTACTGACTTTATGGCTAGGCATTATGAACATAGGCTCCAAGAGTGGTTGTATTGACCTACTCACTAAAGCCCTAAATCCGCTTTTCAGCCGACTGATGCCAGAAATACCCAAAGACCACCCCGCACTGGGTGCCATGGTTATGAATATAGCGGCTAACATGTTGGGCCTGGATAATGCCGCTACACCTATGGGCATTAAAGCCATGCAAGAAATGCAGAGCTTAAACCCACATCCTGATCGGGCCAGCAATCCGCAAATATTGTTTTTGGTACTTAATACCTCCTCTATTACCTTGTTCCCCGTCACCATATTTGCTTACCGCGCACAATTGGGTGCCATTAACCCCACCGATGTTTTTATACCGATTTTAATCTGCACCTATATGTCAACACTTTGTGGCTTACTGGCTGTTGCAACGGTGCAAAAAATCAATTTACTGGATAAAGTGATACTCAGTTATCTGGGCGGCATAAGCTTGATTGTCATTGGCTTACTCAGTTATTTTTCACAGTTAACCCAGACGGAAATGCTCGATCAATCCGCCTTATTGAGTCATATTATCTTATTCAGCTTAGTCATCAGTTTTATTGCCGCCGCCAGTTACAAACAACTGAATGTGTATGAACTGTTCATAGAAGGTGCCAAGCAAGGCTTTCAAACCGCAATCGGAATAATTCCCTATTTAGTTGCGATGCTGGTTGCATTTGGTGTATTTAGAGCCAGCGGCGCACTGGAATTGATTACCCAACTGCTACGGTTATGTGTCGACTTTTTTCATATTGACAACCGTTTTATTGATGGATTACCGACTGCACTATTAAAACCTTTCAGTGGCAGTGGTGCCAGAGCAATGATGATAGACACCATGCAAACCCAGGGCGCAGATTCGTTTGCGGGTCGCTTGGTCTCGGTATTACAAGGCAGTACCGAAACAACGTTTTATGTATTAGCCGTTTATTTTGGCGCTGTCGGTATCAGCCAGACTCGCCACGCGGCTGCATGCGGTATGATTGCTGATCTGGGTGGCATGTTAACTGCGATTTTTGTGACTTACTGGTTTTTTGGATAACCCGCCATGCTAAATATACATCTCAAAACCTTAGGCTGTCGACTTAATGAAGCTGAGCTTGAAACTTGGGCGCAGGCTTTTCAAGCCGCGGGCCATCAATTAACGCGCAAAGCGGCGGAAGCGCATGTCGTGGTAATCAATTCCTGCGCAGTTACTCAGGAAGCTGTACGCAAATCCAAACAATTAATACGCCGTATTCATCGAGACAATCCACAGGCCAAACTGGTGGTCAGCGGATGTTATGCAACACTAAACGAAGCAGAAGCCGCCCAGTTATTGGGTGTAGACTTAGTAATCAGCAATAAAGACAAACAGCAGCTAGTAGAAAAAACCCTTAACGAGCTGAATTTAGACAGCATGCCTAGCATGTCTACGGAACCCGGTGAAGTATCCTTGTTTAGCCGAGGCAGGCAACGTGCATTTGTTAAAGTACAGGATGGATGTCGCTACCGCTGCACTTTTTGCATAGTCACGGTAGCACGTGGCGAAGAGCAAAGCCGATCTGCATCAGCTATCATTGCAGAAATTAATGCCTTACATAGCCAAGGCATTAAAGAAGTCATTATTACCGGGGTGCATCTGGGTGGCTATGGTAGCGATATAGATTCTAATCTTAGTGAATTGATTAAGGCTATTTTGCAGCATACTCAAATAGAACGCCTGCGTTTAGGCTCTCTGGAACCCTGGGAATTGCCCGAGGGATTTTTCGACTTATTTAAAAATCCCCGCCTTATGCCCCATTTACATATGCCGCTGCAAAGTGGTAGCGATGCAGTGTTACGCCGCATGGCCAGACGCTGTAAAACCGAGGAGTTTGCAAGTATGGTGCAGCTGGCTAGATCCCGCATACCTCACTTCAATATTACCACTGATATTATTGTTGGCTTTCCAGGAGAAACTGAAACAGAATGGCAGGAAAGTTATGACTATATTAAAAACCTAGGTTTTGGGCACATTCACATTTTCAGCTATTCGCCTCGAGAAGGTACAAAAGCGGCAGGTTTAACCCCACAAATAACTCAGGCAATTAAAAAACAACGCAGCCAACAGCTACATGTTTTAGCAGAAGAAATGAAACAACAATTTATCAACACTACTCTGAATTCAACTGTTGAAATCTTATGGGAAGGGCAAACCGAACAACTGGAGAATAGTCGAACCCGTTATTTTGGTTACACCGAAAATTATTTACGCGTGGCATGTGATGTAGACAACTCAATAAATTTGGAAAATCAGATTTTAGCCGGCAGACTCATCAACAGCACAGCCGATTTTATCCATGTAGAATTACAGCCAGTTGCAGTCGTTTGAATAAAGCTATTATTCATTAAAGGGAACTTCGAAAAACCTGGCTTTTGCGCTTCGACGGGCTCAGCACGAACGGTAAATTATTGATATATAAATACCGCCGTTCGCCCTGAGCCCTTCGATACAACTCAGGAGAGCCTTGTCGAAGGGTGGTTTTTCGAAGTTTCCTAAAGTCGAAGGATGAATGGTCTATGCCACTCACATATTAATAAAACGCTTACTATTTCTACCATAATGACCAATGCTGGGTTGCCACAACATAAATTGCCAAGGCTAAATTAGTCACCAAATGCGCGATAACCGCATCAACTAATTGCCCACGTCGATATAAAGCCAAGGCATAGCAAATACCTGCTAAAAACCCAGCCAGCCATTGACCATGCAGAATACCAAACAAAAATGAAGAACCCAGTAAAGATAACCAAGTAAATTGACCAGGAGTGACTTTTTCAAAATTCTGATCCACTAATTTGGTAATCACATAACCGCGAAAAGCTAATTCTTCAATAATCGGCACAGTAATAGTTGCACCTAAAAACCGAAATAATAACCAGGTGTAACCAATTTGTTCAGGTTGTGCAAACAAGACCATCGCAAACTTTTCATCATCGCTTGCAGAAAACGGAACGAGCATCCACCATAAGACAAATACAAACAAACCAATCAATACTGACTGATAACTGACATCCAACGAATATTTACGATAAACATCACGAAAATACCAGAGCACAGCGGCGCTTATTAACACTTTTAACGGATATAACCAATCAAAACCACTGCTAAACGCCATAGCAATCAAAATACTAGCTAATAACACTACAAACGGCATAAGCAAAGCCATGGCTTTATCTGGAGAATACTGGCGTTCAACAACCAACTCTGATTCCTGATTAATAAAGTAAGGTACCTTTTGGCATACCACAATCACTAATACACTCAATGATACAAACAATATCCAGCCAGCAGTGGAATGAAAACCACTGACTGCAATGGCGGGAGAGATTTTATCCCCGATCACAACTAACACTACTATGCGCAAAACATTCAATAGCCACATAGCCAATATACTGAACGGAAACAAGCAAAATGTGCGCGGAAACCGTAATTGTTTGCGAAACATCCATACATATAAACTCAAAAACGCAGTAATCAAGCCCATCCCTTCGTAGCCTGAACAAGCTGCAGAGATTTCTACTTGAAAAGCGGGTGTGCCTAAAATGGCTCGCTCGGTGTCAGCCACTATTTGCGGATAAAAAACACCCAGTATAAATTGTGCCAAATTGAAAGTTGTTTTTAATAGCGGCTCCCAGGCTTCTTTGGCTAAAAAGCCAGTCTGCATAGACAATAAACCTGCTATTGCAGCACCCAACAAGACTTTATATTGACTCTTGACGACTATAAACCAAAACGATGGACGCGCCATCATCAGCAAGCAAGCTATACCAGCCAGAAAACCAGTCAACAACCATGCTATTCCAACAGCATTAACCCATAGAGAATTGAGAGTAGTGTTTGACGGAATATCTTCCAATAAACTGAGGCTTAGCAAATAAAAGATGACACTGGCAACTAACTGTAAAAACAGATAACGCCAAAAATTTGAATGCGGTAATTGTGTATCAATCACAGCCAAAACCTGTTTACGCCGCGCCAAGCTCAAAATAAACAGCACGCCGACAACACTGATTAAATACCTTAACAATTTACCCGCATAATAAAGTGAGCTATAAAACACATAAGGCGTTTGCGCAATGACTTCAGAACCACTATCAAATCGCAAAGTGACCACAAGAACCTCAAGTGCTATTAAGAGCAGTGCAGCAAGACAACGCCACATAAAATGAGTACGGTTTACGTTCCTAGTCGCTACCGGTAATTTTGGATCCAATACTTTTATCAATTTTATGTACTCAATGATTTAATTATCAGCGTGATTGCCAGCAACAATTAGAAATAAGGCCAAGACCGACCATACACAAGTTAGATATGCTTGATACAAACACTCAACCGATAATGCGACTTAACTTTACTTAAACGACAACGACATCAAAAATAAACTCGCAAAAAAAAAGCCGAGTGTTAAACATCTCGACTTTACTGCTGCTAGAACAGATTGCTAACAAACTATCCTAAGAGAATAACTATCACCATCCGGCTTAGTTTTTTATTTAGGTATACTAACCTTATTTACCGCGACGACGCTCAGCAACCAAAGCAATAACACCGCTCAACAAACCTAAGCCAATTATTGCAAAGTTCGCATCCATTTCAGGTGCAACTGAGACGCCACCTGGAGAAGGAAGTGGAGCTGGGTTAGCATTTGCCAAAAAAGTGACTGATACTAAGCTTAAAAACATAATAAACTGACTTAATTTTTTCATTTTCATTTCCCATTACGATTAATTAAAAAACCCAATCAGGATATATTCCTAATAAAGATTCACCAACAACACACTAAAAAAACAATTTCGAGAACATTGTACTACTTCACATTTATTTAAAGCAATAGCACTTTAGTCCCATATTTAAAAATAAAGGTAACTATTCAGCGTAATTTATCACGCTCAGCGAATTTTGGTCGTCACCGTATAAAATCCGGCAATTTGCCATTAAAGAGCAGTGTCAACGCTTCGCTGGCTGATATGTTGTTTTTCCGGCATGTTGATAAATAACTTCGAACACGGCAAAAAATATCAGCACCTTCCTGACTACGAAAACAGCCTGAAATCTTTTGGTGAACCTTGGTCATTCTGATGTCGTTCTCTCCTTGGTTATTGGTAAAGGGTACCTTGGCATCAGTCATAAACCTTAAGGTTTGCTGCTCAAAGTTGATTAACCGCTCCAATAAGTTTCGCGATTTACTGCGTTTAAGTCGTCCCCGTTGTCCTTCCTTTCTCTCTGGGAGCGGGGGAGGACATTCCTGCTCAGCCTCTTTAAGAATTGCCCGATATTGATCGGTATAGCCTGCCGCTATAGAATCGGATAAAACACCGCCCTGGGCCTTAACAGCCTCATTGATAGAAACAAGCAACTCTCGCATATCCTTAGCCCATGCTTGGTTCTCTTGTTCTTCGGCATAGGTCAGCTCGCGCAAATGGTGAGCGTTACATAAGGCATGCAGGCAGTTCAACTGGAAATAGGGCTTCCAGTGATCGTGGCAGAGAATACCTGTAAAACGGGTTAAAACATTCATAGCGGTTATTGCTTCCATGCCGCGTTTGGCGTGGGCGTAAAAGAGCGTCCATTGCTGGTTCGAAATACAGTGCAGCCAATGATTTTTCCCATTGATGTTGATCCCGGTCTCATCGGAATGCAATAGGGACGAGGCGAGTATTTTCGTGATGAGTTTCAATTCAAATTGTTCGAGCAAATGATAAGCTTGCTGGTTAAATTCAAAGATTGAGCCGACACTGATCGGTAGTTGGAATTGATCCTGAAATTGCTCTTGAACACGTTGGTAGGGAATGAGTTGATATTGAGACAAATACACGGCCTGTGCTTTGACGCCATTCCCGTATTGCACCGCTTTAGTGACTTCAACCGGAAAAGAGGCTGTAAAACGTTTGCCAAATTGATCTTCCAGAACTTGAGCGCGGTATTCGGTCACAAGGCGCTGAATCTCAATATCAAATACTTGGCGGATCTCAAAACCAACTTCCTGATAGTTCCCTGGTGGTAAAGTCGCCCGATCTAATTCCAGAATTTCAATTTCATCGGGATCGTCCACTTTTTTTAAAGTTGTACCTATCCGACCGAACTGCCCACCGCGCTTTCTATTTTTGCCTTTGTTCTCGTCATCGCCACTGACTTTGTCTTGATCTTTAAAACGATCCGTAGAAGGCGGTTTGCTGCTATTTCGGCTAGTCAGGCTTAAACGATTAGCCATTATTTGAATCAGCATGATCATGACTTCTAAGGTCGCACGCAAAGCTGATGACATATGCTCTTCATCAGCGATCAGTTGCTGAACTTTTTTGATGGTGTCTTCAATGTTGATATTATCGACAGTCAAACTAATATACCGCTAAACCGTTACTGTTAGCGGTATTATAAGGCCAGTTTTAAAAGTCGATTTTTGCCTTCGAGGTTGCGATGTAGGCCACGAACGACCAAGAGTCACTACCCTTCTATTTAATGTTGCAATTGAGGAATTGTAGTTGCCGAATGCGTAGCTAAATACGTCATTCCACTACAAGCTGGCAGTTCACTGAATTTTTTATTTTTCGACCAAAAACCTTGTCAAGCTTTTTTTTAATTATTTACGCTGAATAGTTACAAATAAAGTTACCTATAAACTTGCTCTATCTACAAAGCTAAATATACAAGCATTTGCCTCGCCTAAACAGAAAAATCGGCCCCATTTTTAATAACACATATTTGTATGCTAATGTCAATAGCACGCTCTTGTTAATTTTTTTTTGATCATTGCACCTTTGTACAATTGCATTACATACATAATTGTGAAAAAATTGAACTGTCTCACAAAAAATTATTATCAATAATTGTCATAAGCTATTTGATGCGCGATCAAAAGTTTTGGCATAAATGCTTATGTATTAAAACTGTCATGACTTTGTTGTACATTATTTGCCAGAGATAGATAGATCGTCAGTGGATTTGGTATGATAATTTTTGGATATTTGCTAACGCTATTTTGCTTTAAACTTTAAACTAAATAAAAAAATCAATACTCTTCAATGTACAGATTTATCAACATATACATTAGCGTCCAGAGATCGAAATTCAGCTTTACTTAATTACCCATCTTTAAACTTAAACAAGAGGTTTTGAAAAATGAGCATAAATACCTTAGGCACTTTAGCAGCTGATGTTACTAGTACCATCTATGGAAACACAGAGACACAATATGCTGGCGGCCCTGTATTAGATCCAAGCTTTCTCTACATAACTATTTCTAATAGCAATGTTCCGCAACTAGCTAATGGTTACACCTATGGAACTTTTTGCCTTAATATCAATCTGACCACCTACTACGGCAATTCATCTGTACATTCCATTTATACAAACGCAACAGCTTATGCTGGCTACACTGGCAATGACACAGATACCTATCAAGCAGCCAGCGCATTGGGCGAAAGCGCACCAGCAGTACAAATTCCGTTGACTGAAACACAAATTCAAGAAATCAACTGGATCGTTGAGCACAACTTCAACACCGACAGCCAATATGCAAGTGCTAACAATGGCGCTGGTTACACTTTTGGTGAAATACAAGCGGCAATTTGGGAAATTGAAGGATTGACTCCTGCAGAATATACCTCTGCAGCCGAATTAGATTTACTAACCAATAATAATCCAAGTGCATTTTTACAATCAGCAGCTGACGCCATTGCTGGATTTGCTAAAACGGCCATTGCTGCAGGCGCGGCTTCAGAATTACTCACCAACGCCAATGCCACCATCGTGCTGCAACCTGGTACTGCTAACAGTGCCATTTCACTACCTGCTGGCACCATTAGCCAACCGCTACTGGTCGAAGTAGGTTCAGGTAAAATCGATGGCACAGTTTGGCAGGATACTTTATGTACAGGCAGCGCACCTACTGGAACAGCACCCCTACTTAACGGCGTTACCGTTGAATTAATGGATAGCACTGGTACCAAAGTAATTGCTACCACTGTTACCAGCAATGACCCAGTAACTGGAGCTGCAGGCTATTACGAATTTACCGGACTAAATGCTGGCAATTACACAGTTAAATTCATTACACCAGCCAACTACTATTATAGTGATGACAACTCAGGCAAACCGGGTTCTGCGACCACTCTAAGCGACGATGCTAATTCCACCACAGGTCTGAGCAGCGTAATTTCAGTTGCACAAGGTCAATCAGTTTCCTATGTAGACGCTGGCTTAGTCCATGCTTCAATTCTTAATGGAACTGTGTTTTTAGATAGTAATGGCAATGGTGTAAAAGATACTGGCGATATCGGTGCAAAAGGCATCACTGTTGACCTGTTGGACAGCACAGGCAAAACAATTTTGGATCACACCGTGACAGATGCAAACGGCAAATACTCTTTTACCGAAGCACCGGGTACATACATTATTGAAGTAATAGCACCTAAAGGTGACGATTTTACACAGCCAACAACCGCAGGAGCATCAGGTAGCATTGTTTCCCAAGTGGATGATAATGGCTACTCCACAACCATTACTACATGCGGTACAACCACTACTACAAATGCTGGCATTACCCCTTGCACTGTCAATCTGGGCGGTGAAATCTGGAACGATACCAACGGTAATGGTTTGATTAACGCTCCATGCGAAAAAGGCATGTCTGGCATTCAAGTAACCTTGGTTGGAACGGGTGCCTCAGCAGGCTTTACGCCAATAACTGTTACCACAGACTCAACTGGACATTATAAATTTGCCAATGTCGCTTGGGGTACCTATATCGTTGAGATGAATGTACCTAAAGGTGAAAGCTTAACACTGGCTAATGTGGGCGGCTCCGCTAATGCAGACAACAATTCTGAGTTTACCTACCAAACCATATTGGGAACCACCAATCTGATTAGCAACGGCAGCTTCGAAACCGGCAACTTATCTGGCTGGAGCGACCCATCAGGCCATGCGCACGTGGTAACTGCCAGCTCACAAGGACTGACAGGTGCTACAGGCGCAGATGTACTGGAATTGCAAGGCGTCGGCCAGTTTTCATGCTGGTCTTCATGGTTTGGAGGCTCTGCTTGTTCTAGCGACTACGTAACACAAAATGTTGCAACTACAGCAGGCCAAACTTATCAATTGTCATTTGATGCAGCTGAAAACTACTGCAGTACCCATGCAGCAGCTGCGTCTATCGAAGTATTGTGGGGAGGTAACGTAATTGGAACTATTAACCCAACATCTTCTACATTCCATACTTATACATTTAATGTAACTGCTGGCTCTGGCACCTCAAGCACTTTGGAGTTCTTGGAACAAGGCACCGCAACAACAGGTGGCGCTTTCTGCTGTAGCAGTCAAAATACAAATTCCAGTGCCTTTATTGATAATGTTCATTTGGTCAGTGTTAATACCCTTGCAGAAACAGGCACTATTACTGTTAACTCTTGCAATGACAATCTGAATATTAACGGCGGCTTAACCAATTGCCACGTTAAAGGTAATGTATGGGTTGATAACTGTCATACTGGCGTATACGACTCAGGCCATGATACTAACTACTGCGGCGAAACTGTTAAACTTGAAAAATGCATCAACAATGTTTACCAAGTAGTTGCAACAACAACAAGTGACTGTCACGGCAATTATGACTTCGGCAATCTGGACTGCGGCAAATACGAAGTGGTATCACAATGCGCTAGCGGCTATGGTTTTACTACCCAAAACGCTTGCCAAACACCAACAGCCATTACTTCTTGTGTAGATACAACTGGCTGTAGCCATGAGATTGATCTGTGCGCTAGCCAACAATATTACACTGCTAATATTGGTGTATGTCACACTTCATATTGCTGGTAATGTTAAACAAGAGAGCATAAGCCTCTTTATATCGACTAGATCAAGCTGAGCAAGCTGTATCCGCTCAGCTTGATATTGATCGATAACTTGCAACATAAAGTGATATCCCAGCGTTCAATAATGATAGCTGGGCTACATTTTCAAAAAATACTCCCCACCACAACTCAAGTTTTTTTCAATGATTATTTTCGAAAAAAACCAATTAAACATGCATATCAGTCTATTTAAATCGTTTTCTGCGCATATCCAACAGGCAGCAACATAAATTTTATTTAATTATTTACTGCTATACTGTTTAAGGTATTTAGCCTGCTTATTCAGGACATTTAGATTGCATGTAATTAAAATCGAAGTTGTAAACGTAATTTTTAATTTTTTGTATTATCCTAAATATTAAAGCTAGGACAGCCATGTAACGCTAAACTTATAACTTATACCAAAGCGAGTAGCCAATTAAGAGTCTAAGTTGTAACAAATATTATAAGTAAACCATCAATATAAACACTATCAATATCTTATAAAATACTGGGATTTTTAACATAAAACTATAGATGTAGCATGGTTTGGTTTTACCAACCAAACTGAACCTCGGCATTGTTATACACCACTCTGCTTAACTCATTTTCTGCCTAAACATGGTCAATACTACTGACAGCAATCTATCCAAACCACAATCAGAAATTAAGCAAGCGCTACTGCTTTGCAAATCTGCCTTTATTTCAGTAGGTATATTCAGTCTATTTATAAACTTACTGTTACTCATTCCTTCGATATATATGCTGCAAGTGTATGACCGGGTCATGGCATCCAGTAGTGAATCAACCCTGCTAATGCTCACCCTAATTACCCTGTTTTTATTAATGGTCATGGGAGGATTGGAATGGACACGTTCACAGATTATGAATGTGACCGGCAACAAACTGGACAACTTACTCAACAGCCGCATTTATAATGCCTTGTTTAGCCAAAGTTTAACCTCCGGAAAAGGCATGACCGCACAGCCCTTGACCGATTTACAGATGGTAAGACAGTTTCTAACTGGACCGGGTTTATTTGCATTTTTCGACGCCCCTTGGCTACCTATTTTTATTGTTTTGCTATTTCTGTTCCATCCATATTTTGGCCTGACCGCGATTATTTCGGCATTAATATTAACCGGCTTTGCCGTCTGGAACGAATATGCAACTAAAGATGATCTGGAAAATGCGTCTAAAGAATCGATTGCGGCTCAGCAAATGACACAAGCCAATTTACGTAACGCCGAAGTCATCGATGCCATGGGCATGCTGCCACAGGTAAGAGAACGCTGGCGACAAAGACAAAACCAACATTTAGACCTGCAACTTCGTGCCAATGCTAAAGGTGGCTTGATTACCGCGCTATCTAAATTTTACCGCCTTAGCATTCAGTCTTTAATTTTAGGTTTGGGCGCTTATCTCTCCATCCACCGAGAAATAACCCCTGGCCTGGTCGTAGCCGGCTCAATTTTGATGGGACGCGCTCTGGCACCAATTGATCAAATTATTGCTCAATGGCGCAGTGTACTAATGGCACGTGACGCCTATCATCGTCTGGATAAATTGTTATTCAACCTACCTAATAACGAAGAACCCATGTTACTGCCTCCGCTAGTAGGCGAAATACGGGTAGAAAATTGCGTCATTATTCCACCCGGTTTATCAGTTCCAGTGATTAAAGGCATTAATTTTGCCATTCCAGCAGGTTCACATCTGGCCATTGTTGGCCCCAGCGCCGCAGGAAAATCAACACTGATAAGAGCATTACTAGGTATTTATGCACCAAGCGAAGGAGCAGTACGCTTCGATGGAGCCGAGGTTCGGCAATGGAATAAATCACAATTAGGCAATGCCATTGGCTATTTACCGCAAGACGTGGAGTTACTGGATGGCAGCATCGGTGAAAATATTGCACGTTTTGGAATCGTAGATCCAGAAAAAGTAGTTGCTGCGGCCAAACACGCTGGCATCCATGACATGATATTACACTTACCAGAAGCTTATAATACTCGCATTGAAGGCAGTGGCTATAGCTTATCTGCTGGACAGCGCCAGCGCCTTGGATTGGCACGGGCACTCTACGGAGAACCGAAGGTTTTTTTACTGGACGAGCCTAATTCAAACCTTGATCAGGAAGGTGAAATGGCCTTACAGCGCACTTTGCAATATTTAAAGCAAACTGGCCGTACAGTCATTATTATCACCCACAGAAGTAATATCCTAGCCCAAATGGACTATATTTTAATTCTGGCAAATGGTGAAATTATGCATTTTGGGTTTAAAGAAGATGTACTAGCCGCCCTTCAACAACAACCCCAAAAACCAGTTGAGCAAAAAGCCTAGCCCTATGTCATTAGCCTCAGCAACCAATTCTTTACCAACTTCTTAATACTACTGGCTATCATGTCTGATAACAAACCTCTTGTTAGCATTGAAAATACTGATGAACGGCGTTTTCGCCACATTGGCATCCTTATCATTATTATTGTTTTTGGCGGCTTTGGGCTATGGGCTGCAATAGCACCTTTAAGTAGCGCCGCACTAGCACCTGGCATTGTAGCCGTAGAAAGCTATAGCAAAACTGTTCAACATCTTGAAGGCGGTATCGTTAAAAGCATTATGAGTAAAGATGGTGACAATGTAGAACAAGGACAAGTACTCATTGTGCTGGATGACACACAACCTAAAGCACAACTAGAAATTTTGAATGGGCAATTTTATATTGCTTTAGCTAAAGAAGCGCGTTTACTTGCTCAACAAAACTTTGCAACAGAAATCAACTATCCAGACACATTAATTATCAATAAGGATGATAACCGGGCTAAGGAAGCCATGCAGGTACAAAACCATACATTTAGTGTACAGAAAAAGGCTTTTGAAGGTGAAATTGGTTTGTATAGACGCCAGATTGAGCAATTTGATTCGCGCATTACTGGCTTAGAAGTCCAGCGTAAAAGCCAAAAACAATTGATTCAATCTTTTCAGGATGAGGTCAATGATTACAATGCACTGGTTAACCTGGGTTACTCCGAAAAGCAAAAAGTCCGAGAATTTCAACGTAATCTATCACAATCAGAAGGAAAACTGGGAGAACTGGTATCCGGGATTGCGGAAACAAGTCAGCAAAAAGCAGAAACTGAGCTGAAAATTGTGCAATTAACTAAAGATATGCAACGTGATGTCGCCAAAGAATTGAGCGAAGTGCAAGCAAACTTATTTGAATTACGTGAACGCATTCAATCTTTACAGGATACAGTCATCCGAACCATCATCAAAGCACCTGTTGCTGGCATGATCATGGGACTAACGGTACATACCATTGGCGCAGTTATCCAACCCGGTGGCAAGTTATTAGATATTGTCCCTCAAGGAGAAAACTTGATTGTAGAAGCCCGCATTACGCCGATGGATATTGATCGAGTCCATATTGGCCAAACAGCAGAAATTCGCTTTAGCGCTTTTAAAACCAGAACTACCCCCAAAATTGACGGTACGTTGATATTTATATCGGCTGATCGTCTAACTGACGAACATGTTGCCAACGCCGAACCTTATTTTCTGTCACGAATTGCTATTAGCTCTAACGGATTACAAACCTTGTTAAAATCTGAACTAAAACTTTTACCGGGTATGCCCGCCGATGTAATGATTCATACCGGCGAACGCACAATGTTTCAGTATTTAGCGGCACCTTTAAAAGATAGTATTGCCCATTCGTTTACAGAGGATTGAGCTTCGTATGCTACGCAACGCATTCCGACTAAAACTATTAAGTGTGTTAGTGTTAACTTTGACAAGTCATCACACAAAGGCTGGTGTTTTGTTAGAGTTATACCAACAAGCCATCACCAATAACCCAACCATTCTCAGTAAACAATTTATTATTGATCAAACCAAAGCCCGGGAAGATTTAGCCTTCAGTAAACTGCTCCCCCAAATCACAGCCAATGGTAGTTACTCCAAAAACCAATACAACTCTATCTCGACAGGCGTACAAAACTACCCTGGTTTGCGTGGTGTCGTACAAGCCAGACAAGCTTTATTTGATTTAGCCACCTTTCTGCGCTATCGAAGTGCTGAGGATAGCACTAGACAAGCAACTGCGGAACAAGATGCTTATCGCCTAGAACTCTCTGGCGAATTGTTGGATCGTTACTTACTCACTCTTGAAGCTGTCGATAAAATCTCCTATTTGCAAGAAGAGAAAAATGCGGTTGACATGCAAGTCAAACGTCTTACAGAAATGCAAAAACGACAAATGGTAAAAATCACGGATCTTTATGAAGTCCAAGCTTATCACGAACAATTGGCTACTCAGATAATAGAAGCCGAAAATGAAAAGGCCATATCTTTAGAGCAGTTACGTGAAATTTCCGGCATCTTACCTACCAATCTTGATCTATTATCTGTGCAATTATTTCCAAAGGCACCAAACAATGTCGAGCAATGGATCAGCGATGCCATCAATTCCAATCCCGGCTTATACGCTCTTCACGCCGCCCTGGATTCAGCAGAACACAATATGGCAGCCAGTAGAGCTGATCACCTACCCGTTCTGTCATTACAAGCCATCGAAACCTATTCCGACCAAAGCTTCGATAACCGGCAAATTTCACCAACGGGCAATGGCTATCAAGTCAGTAGTGTTAATTTGCTAGTCAATGTACCTATTTATGAAGGTGGCAGGGTCGAAGCGGGTTACCATGAAGCTTCGGCAAAAAGGCAAATTGTTTTACAGGAATTTGAAAAGCTAAAACGCGAAATTGAACGCCAAACCCGTAGTGCATTTTTAAATGCGTCCTCGGGTGAATCCAAAATAGATTCAACCTTAAGACATTTGGAAGCAATCAAGAAAACCCATGCGGCCAAGCAGCAAGGATATGAATTGGGTGTTAATACGATAGTTGATGTACTAGAGTCGCAACGTGATGTCTACAAGGCACATATTGAATACCAAAAGTCTTGTTACGATTATGCTCGCAGCTTAATCATGCTTAGAGTCTGGTCTGGCGGACTGAGTGTGGAAAATATAGAAGAAATTGATAAATGGTTTAGCGGACACTAAATGACGGTTTCCAGACTTCCCCCGCTACAGGAGAAGTCTGACTACTTAACTTAATAAGGACTAATTGGCCCCATACCGTTACTGTTTTTCTCTTCGAATTTTAAAACATCATCTTCGTCTGATACCTTGCCATCATGTACCAAATAATTACGTCTGGAAATATAAGCGTTTTTGAAAAAATCATAACGATCCACAGCGGCCTCATTGATCACTTTTTCCAACCCTAAATTATTTGCACGCGTATCAATCGCTTTTAAGATCCCCAAACCGCCAGAGACTTCGTAGGATAAAGATGAACCTGAACCAAAATAAATACCTGTATAACTGATAGGATTTAATGCGGCATCGCCTAACAAACCAAACACAGCGCGTGGTGAACTGGGGCCAAAAAAAGGTAGAACCAGATAAGGTCCAGTAGGCACACCCCAATAACCTAGAGTTTGATCAAAATCCTCATTGTGTTTGGGAAGTTCCAGTAGTGTACCGACATCAATAAAACCAGCCAAACCGACGGTGGTATTAACCAATAATCGGGCGCTATCCATACCGGACTGAGAAAACTTACCTTGTAGGGCATCATTAGCAATTACATCTATATCATCAAGATTGCTAAAAAAATTGGTGACGCCTTTATGCGCAAAGCTCGGCATAATAGTATCGTAACCTTGAGCAACAGGTTTAACAATATAACTATCCAAACCGTCATTAAAGGATTGAGCGCCCCGATTCCATCCCACCCAGGGATCAGCAGGATCAGATACTTTAGTTGTTGTTGCACAGCCATTTATTAATGCCAAGGCGGCTACTGTAAACAGTATTTTTGTTTTTTTTAATTTTTTAATTTGCATCATATTCACCTGACTACCTTGAATAGTTTTTGAACCTACTGAAAACTCGCGTAACATAGCATACAACAGAGCTTTTTTATATTATCAACACTCATGGAAACCCGCCAAAACCCGCTAGGAAACCGCTTTAGAGGCTATCTACCCGTTATCATTGATATTGAAACCGCTGGTTTTAATGTCAAGAAAAACCCTCTGCTGGAAATTGCAGCCATCATTGTAGAACCTGATGAACGGGATCGACTGATTATTACCGAAAAACATCAATGTAATATTATACCCTTTAAAAACTCCGAGTTGGATGCCGCAGCACTAAAATTCACTGGCATAGACCCCTTTCATCCCTTTAGAATGGCTATCGATGAAAGTGCAGCATTAACCAAATTATTCGCCCCCATTAGGTCAGCCGTTAAACGCAATGCGTGCAAACGTGCCATATTGGTCGGACACAACCCTTCTTTCGACATTAACTTCCTGAATGCTGCAATTGAACGCACTCAATGCAAAAGAAGCCCTTTTCATCCTTTTAGCAGCTTTGATACTGCTACTTTAGGCGGCTTAGCCTTTGGACAAACGGTATTAGCAAAAATTGCCGAAGCAGCTGGACTGGACTGGGACAATGATAAAGCGCATTCAGCACTTTACGATGCGGAGCAAACGGCCAAGATATTCTGCCAAATTATTAATCGCTGGCAAACCTTATCGGAACTGGAAAAAACAATTCTATGATAGAGTTGGCATTATTTCCACTCAGTCGGGTTAGGTTCGTTGCTAACCCGACACACAATCATCGAATATTACCATCAGCAATTGATACTGGATCCAGATAAATTACACAGACTCAGAATGATAGGCTGCTACCAGCATGGGCGCGAGCTCTCCTTTGTTGTACAAATCCATAACAATGTCACAACCACCCACTAGTTCGCCTTTGATATACAACTGCGGATAGGTAGGCCAGTTTGAATATTGTTTCAAGGTTTCACGCAACTCAGGATCGTCGAAAATATTAACGGCTTTGTATTTGGCATCACACGCTTGAAGCACCTGTACCACTCGACCGGAAAAACCACACTGAGGAAAATCAGGTGTACCTTTCATATAAAGTACTACCCCATTCTGGTTAAGCTGATCTTGAATTCTTTCAATAACTGTCATATATTTCACCCCATTTTGTTAAAAGCTTAGCAATTTTATCAACTTTAATCCTTCCAGGGAAACATGTTTGTATTTTCCAAAAAATCAATTTATTTTAGTGTAAAAAAATAGACTATCCAAACCACTTGGATAGTCGTTTTATTTTCTCATTCTCCATAAAAACGCAAAGAACAAGCTACTCACTAATGCTAACCGGCTAAACAACTAGATCAAAACACCTAAAACTACTTTTTTGAAAAATGATAAATATCACCAAATTTTCCTTTTAACACCATGGTTTTATCGTCTTTTTCCAGCATCGAAAAAACATCAAACTTATCCGGTCTTCCTAACAGCCCTATTTTTAACTTTCCACCTTCAACCTCAAAACCAACGGGTGATTGATCATAGTAAGTGCCTTCACGCGGAATATGTTTAATAGTGACTTTACCTTCACTAAAACTCCAATTATCTTCGCGTTTAATTGTTTCAGCAGTCGTTGCGTTCTTTTTGGTATAGTCTAATGTCCAACTGCCTTGCACATCCGCATTGGATTGCAAGCTTACATCAGCAAAAACGCCACTATAAATACCTGACAATCCACAAAAAACTGTAGCTATTATTATTCTTTTCATACTAACCTCCTCATTGACTAATGCGAGTACCTCATTCTACGCGCACCTTAAGCTAAAGTATTCAATATTCGCTTGGCGCAATCACTGTTTACCTAATTCATCGAGCTACTCACCCCGAACAAAATGAAGCAGGTTGCATAAATACGTTAAAATAGCCATCGTTCCTGGCGCCATCTCCCCCACTTATAGTGTTAAAAATAGAGAAAACCGCTATCATTCTTAACCAGACACAGATAATTATGCGCAAACAATTAGACTTTTTGGTTTTAATTTCTTACTGCAGTTTGATTTATTGGCTATCTGCACAATCCGTGTTACCTGGTACCGATTTATTTGAAAACGAGGACAAACTGCAACATTTTCTTGCTTATGCCATTATGGGTATCTGCGCCTGGCGAGTATTAAGACATTTTATGCATAATAGCCTTCTGCTTATGATTTTAAGTTTTGGCTTTTGTAGCCTTTATGGGCTGTCAGATGAGTGGCATCAATCCTTTGTTATGGGCAGAACCCCAAGCAGTATGGATTGGCTAGCTGACAGTTTTGGCGGATTATTAGCTAGTATTGCCTGCGGCTGGCAGCACAAAAAAACGATTTAATATTAAGCTCGCTGCAGAACTTTTTGCCATTTATTGGATGCACACAAATTGATTATTAACACCACAGCAATCAATAGTGCAAACACAGCATTATCACCAAAGCGCGCATAAGGCGTAAGTCCAGTCATTGGCACTATGCTATCGGTCAACGTAGTCGCCGTAAATAACGGAGCCTGTTTCAGAATAGAGCCATTGGGAGCGACAAATCCGGTCACACCGGTATTCGTTGCTCTTACTAGATAACGTCCGCTTTCTAATGCTCTCATTTGTGCCATCTGCATATGCTGATAGGCTTGTGAAGAATCTCCGAACCAAGCATCGTTAGTCACATTGACAATATAGGCAGCATCCGTTAGTTGTCGTGTCACCTGCTCCCCAAAGGCATCTTCATAACAAATTGTGGTAATAAACGGATAGCCCCCGGCACGGAGTAACATTTGCCGATCTTCACCCGCGGTAAAACTGCCAAGAGGTATATTGACCAGATTCAGAATCCATCCAGACAAGGGTTGTAAAGGTAAATACTCGCCGAATGGTAGTAAATGATTTTTATGGTAAAACTGATCGAGATTATCTAGAACCAATACACTGTTAAAATATTCATTATCCTCTCCACTACTGGGCAAACTAACCACCACATCGACATTATGCTGATGAGCTATTGCGGCCAAAGGCTCCAGAAAAAAATTTTTAACCTGTGTATAAAATGCCGGGATGGCAGTCTCAGGCCAAATAATCACATTTGAATCCTGCCAATGCTGTTCAGTTAATTCTTGATAGCGCTTTAAAGTATTGATTTGTTGATCTGGTAGCCATTTTTGTTCTTGGCTAACATTACCTTGTACCAAGGTTATTTTAATGGGTGCACCTATACTGTGTGTCCAGGCAACTGTTTTAAGTATTCCCCCACCTCCCCAGCACAGTAATAAAAACAAAATGCCTTGCCTGACCGCCAATTGGGAGGTCAACATTTCAACCAAGACAAACGCAGATGCCGCCAAAAAAAAACCGACACCATACACACCCAAAACAGGTGCAAATCCGGCCAAAGGGGTATCTAACTGACTGTAAGCAATTTGTAACCATGGAAAACCATTCAACAACCAGTAACCACGAAAATACTCAACAGCCACCCATAATACAGCTATAGAAGTAATGCGTATCCATACTGATGTTGATTTTAAAAACGGAACAGCTATAACTGCTGTTAAAGCCGGAAATATAGCCCAGATACTGACTAATAACAAAGTTAACAATCCAGCACTAGTTATATCAGCTCCCCCATAGTCATGTACACTAATATATACCCACCAAATACCAGAGCCAAACAACCCTAATCCAAATAAATAAGCCAATATTACAGAATATTTTAATGGATATATTGACCACACTCTGTATAAGTACATAAGCGAAAATATTGAAGCAAATGCATAATCATAAGGCGCAAATGATAAAGTAAGCAATAGACCTGCTATAGGTGCTAACAGCGCCCATTTCCAATTTAATATTCTATTCATGATTTTGAAAGTGTAAATATAATATACTGTATAAAAAATTCGGATATACTCAAGCAATACCTACTTTTACAACTGGACTTAAGCTGAATTTTTGTTTAATCTTAAAGCATGAAAATATCTTTAACTCTGCCCTCGCCTCTGACCCCAACATCCTTGTCTGCATGGCTAGAAAACATAAAAGATCTGCCCATTAGCAGTTCATTCATGCAAATGTATGACACCCTCAAACAATTATCCAAACTTGAGAATGATCTTTGGGAGTTTTATCCTCTACTATTAGACTATACTCCAAATATTTTTTTACAGGCTAACAGTTTTGTAGAATATAGTAATCTCTTAGCTAAACAAAAATCTATAAAACTTGCGCAACTCGGAGCCGAGTTGATAAAACTATTATCTAAGTTATTTTGCCGCCTAGCTGAAAGTAACCAACTGGATTTAAGACAAAGGCAATTGGCAAGTTATTATGCATTACAATTCATTGGTTATAATCTACGCAACGATCACTTGTTACACCAACTTTCATCTAATGTATTATGGAAAAAAACAGCAAAACTATACAAGATTAGCATTGAATGTAATGATTTGGAAACTTTTCAAATCCAGAAAATACAAATATTCAAGTTTCAACCAAATATTATATCGGTCATAAAACGTAACTTGCTATTTAGCTTGTTCAAAGCCACACGTTATGCATCAACTGACATCAAAGAGTTTTTCAGGCTTAGCAACCAACACTACGATTTATTGGATATAAACCCAAGTTACACCAGTAATTCGAGTTACTACTGGGATCAAAAAAATTTACCTCAAGCAGTTAATGCCAGCAAACACAGTTTTGCCAAGGACGTGATAAAAATTGATTGTCATCGTTTTGTAGAAGCATTGCGAGACAACAAAATTACCACCAAATTGCGTATTGAAGTTCAACACAAACTCATACATCAACTAACCGGTTATAAACAGGTGTTGGCCGATATTCATCAGGGTGATCATTATGTATCACAATTATTAGTAGGCTTTGAATCTGTGTGCCAATATTTTCAGGCATTGGATAAAACTCAGAAAATTAGCATATTAAGTCGTCAGTTAAATCCTGTTAATTTGAAAATGGATACCTTGGCTTTATGGCCGATAGAGCAGGAAAGTCCTTTTTATCAATTTAACACACAACCTTCGCAACAATTATTGCAGGGTGACACTGTCAATATCATGCAATCTGAGAATAATGTGGTGGTTTTTACTGAAAAATACCATTTTGATACCAGTATTGGCGACCTAAGCTTATTATACAAACATAAAAACTCAGTATCCTTATGTATTATTCGACAAAATACAATGCATGAAGGGATGAACATCAAAATGACACTGCTGGAGCTCGTCTCCGGCTATTACTCAATATACAATATTACGAGTGTTTCTGGAAAAAACCTCCAAGCATTAATTATTAATGAGACAAGTAACAATCCTGAAGCGTTTCTTCCAGCAGGGCAATATAAAATTAACGGCAAAATCACGTTGAATATTGGCAAAACCTTTTATTTAATGACCTGCCTAGAACACAGCCAATATTTTTGTCGTTTCAGAATTCGATTTAAATAACTAACATCAACCTAAAAAAAAGCGTTAATAGAAATGATGCACTTTCAATGCTATAAAAACAAATATTAGCTTATACTTTCCATTTTATGCTAATTACTCTTTTAATCTACCAAACCTCTCATTAAATCTTGTTTAATATCCTCAATATTCTCTAAACCTACCGATATTCGCACCAAACTGTCTTTTATTCCTACTTCAGCCCTAAGTTCAGGCGAAAGGCGACCATGTGTTGTGGTGGCTGGATGAGTAATTGTGGTTTTCACATCACCAAGATTCGCAGTAATAGACAGCATTCGAGTTGCATCTATTAGTTGCCAGGCTTTTTCCTGACCACCAACCAACTCAAAACTGACCACCCCTCCAAAATGATGTTGCTGACGTTTAGCTAATTCATGCTGAGGATGCGTTTCAAGTCCCGGATAATGCACCTTACTGACCGCGGGTTGTTGTTCCAACCATTTAGCCAAGGCAAAAGCATTCTCGCAATGCGCTTGCATACGAATGGCAAGTGTTTCCAATCCAGACAGAAATATCCAGGCATTGAAAGCACTCATGGTAGCGCCACCCGTGCGTAAATAGGGATAAATTTCTTTTTCAATTAATTGCTGCCTACCAATGACAGCCCCCCCCACACAGCGCCCCTGTCCATCAATGTATTTTGTGGCAGAATGAACAACCAGATCAGCACCCAATGCCAAGGGCTTTTGTAAAATCGGCGTACAGAAAACATTATCCACCACCAGTAAACAAGAGTGCCGATGGGCAATTTCAGCCAGTGCAGAAATATCAGCTAATTCTATTAAGGGATTTGAAGGTGTTTCCAAAAACAAAAATCGCGTTGTTGGTCGGATAGCCGCTTCCCATGCAGCCAAATCGGTAAGGTTGACAAAATCCGTTGTCACACCGAATTTTCCAAAATAATTCTGGAAAGCCATAATAGTATTGCCAAAAACACTGCGAGAGCAGACTACATGATCACCCGCTTTAAGTAATGACATCCCCACGGCCATAATAGCAGCCATACCTGAAGAAAATGCCAAACAGGATTCGCCTTGCTCCAACAATGCCAGACGCTCCTGAAATGCTCTGACAGTAGGGTTGGTAAAACGTGAATAGATATTGCCTTCCTGCTTTCCTGTAAAACGCAACGACGCTTGTTCTGCACTATCAAATACATAGCTGGAGGTAGCAAAAATAGGCATACTATGCTCACCTTCAGAGGTACGTCTATGGCCTGCTCTAATGGCTTGCGTTTCGGATGAATAATCCTGCCAATCAAAATCGTTCATTTGCGTTACCCTTTAATCTTCATTCTGCATTTCCAGTAACAGATTTTGAGATTTTCGCTGTTCCTGGGCATTATCATTACGTAAAGATTCAATGCGTGCCAGATAAGCCTCATCAATATCTCCGGTAATATATTCGTTTGTAAAACAGGACGTATCAAAGTGTTTGATCGCATGATTACCTTTACCCACGGCATCAATCAAATCGTCAATATCTTGATAAATAAGTTTATCAGCCCCAATCGCTTCACAGATTTCTTGCTCAGTTCTACCATGCGCAATTAACTCATTGGCTGCAGGCATATCAATACCATAAACATTCGGATACCTTACCGGTGGTGCAGCAGACGCAAAATACACTTTTTTGGCGCCGGCATCTCTTGCCATTTGAATAATCTGTTCCGAAGTGGTGCCTCGCACCACCGAATCATCCACTAATAATACATTTTTGCCATTAAATTCCAACGAGATAGCATTTAACTTTTGCTTCACGGATTTTTTCCGCATTTTTTGCCCAGGCATAATAAATGTGCGGCCAATATAGCGGTTCTTCATAAACCCTTCACGAAATTTAACCCCCAAATCGTGCGCCATTTGTGCAGCAGCCGTACGACTGGTATCGGGAATAGGAATGACCACATCAATATCATGATCTGGCCAGTCTTTAAGGATTTTTTTGGCGAGTTTTTTACCCATACGCATACGCGCTTTATACACCGAAATATCGTCAATAATTGAGTCTGGGCGAGCAAAATACACGTATTCAAAAATACAGGGACAGTGATTGATTTCTTCAGCGCATTGTTGGGTATGCAATTTACCATTGGCTTCGATAAAAATAGCTTCGCCTGGCGCAATATCGCGAAGTAAATGAAAATCCAGCACATCCAATGCCACACTTTCTGAGGCGATCATGTAGTCAGTTGAACCATCATCATTTTTGCGTTCACCGAATACAATAGGCCGTATTCCGTGTGGGTCTCTGAAACCGAGTACGCCGAAACCCGCTATCATAACCACTACCGCATAAGCCCCTCGACAACGTTTGTGCACCGCACTGACTGCATCAAAAACATCACTCACATTCAGCGTCAATTTACCGGATTGTTGCAATTCATGCGCAAAGACATTCAGCAATACTTCCGAGTCAGAATCGGTATTTATGTGACGTTGATCATCCACAAACACCTGCGTTTTTAGCTCTTCAGTATTGGTTAAATTCCCGTTATGCGCCAAAGTGAGTCCAAAGGGTGAATTCACATAAAACGGCTGCGCTTCTGCAGAACTGGTACAACCTGCGGTTGGATACCTGACATGGGCAATACCCATATTACCTTTTAATTTCAACATCTGAGCACTGGAAAAGACATCACGTGCCAATCCGTTATCCTTGCGTAAATGTAGACGCGATCCTTCACAGGTTGCAATACCCGCGGCGTCCTGTCCACGATGCTGTAGAACCGTTAAGGCATCATACAGATCTTGATTAACATTCTGATTAGAAACTATTGCGGCGATACCACACATATTTGACTCAATAAATTAACGAAATTTGATATAGTCCGCCACATTTGACGGAATGCGATCTTTTAACCAAACGGCCAAAGATTGAAACGAAGGTAAAAATTTTGACTGTCTCCACCAGGATTGTTCCGGCAAGGGTGTAAAACCCGCCACCAAAACCAGCACACCCACCAATACAAAGCCACGCACCACTCCAAAACCCAAGCCTAACAATCTATCAGTAAACTTTAAGCCTGATTTTTGCACTAATTTACTGAGCAAAAAACTGATGAGACTACCCAGCATTACAGTTCCGATAAACAGTAGCACAAATGCAAGTGCCGTTCTAACAGCAACCTGGTTAATAGTATCTTGAAACAGTGCCGAAAATTCATGACAGTATTGACTACCCACCCAGAATGCCACTATCCAGATCAGCATTGCCAGCGCTTCTTTGATAAAACCCCGAAACAAACCCAATACCGCAGAAAACAATACAATACCAACAATAGTATAATCTACCCAGACCCAACTGTTAGTAGACAAAAAGTCTGTCATAAATAGGCGTTATTTTTTATGTAGCGAATTTAATCACTCATCAGGTGAAACAAAACTATTTACATTGATTTGTGACAATTTATTTTTAACTGCCTGGGCTTTGGCTTTATCTAGCATAGGTCCAATACGAACTTTATACACTATCCCTTTATCACTACCAATTTCTTTAAGCGTAGTTGCAAACCCTTGCTGTTTAAGACTATCCTGCAACGCTACTGCATTAGCCTTTTGGCTGAAAGAACCCGCATTTAAATACCAACGTGTTCCAGTGTCATTGCCAGTTCCCGGTTTTGCTATCGTTTCAACAGCTGTGTTTTCAACCGGCTTAGAAACTGGTTTTAATATCTTAGGCGCAGTAGCATTAACGGGTGGAGCAGGTATTACTGCGGGTGTAACTGGTTTTACTGGCTTTGCCAAGGGCATCACATCTTCAGCTTCGGCAACTGGCTGATCATCATCACCTATAGCGCCACTCGAAGGATGAGCTTGCGTCACTTTTGCTGCACTTTCACTCACTTTATTATTGGAAGACAAATGGGTTATATGCTTAGGTGGCGCAACAGACGCTTCACCATCATCTTCAGTCATAACAGGTGCAGATTTCAGTGACTTTTCAGTAGGTGCAGTGGTTTCTGTAACAATATCTTCGGTTTTATCAGGTAATGGAGCAATTTCCACTTCCTGCTCTTTAGTGGGGATTGGTGGTAGCGTGAGCATATTCACTTCTTTACCAACCTCATCAACGGCGTCGTCGAATAGCATCGGTATAAAAATAGCAGCTAAGGCAGTGATAACTGCTGCGCCGATCAAACGTTGTTTCAATTCTTGATCCATGTATATTACCTCTAGGCAAATTTGGTTAAATATTCCGACACTAGAAAAAATGAACCGAAAATCAGTATCAATTCTCCTTGCAATGCATTGCTGTAAGCAGCATTAAAAGCACTTGAAAAATCGGTAAAACCAGCGTTCACAGAATAAATTTGTTGTTGCTGAAAATAATTTATTAATACTTCTTCACTGGCTGCGCGTGGATTCTTCAATGGCGCCAAATACCAGTCTTGCACATAATCACGCATCATAGACACAACACTTGAGATATCTTTATCTTTCATCATAGCAAAAACAGCATGTATTTTGACCTTTGGAAATGAGACCAATAAATAATCAATCAAAGTTTGTACCGCTTGTGGATTATGCCCAACATCCAACAATACCGTTTTTTCGCCAAGGATGAGTTGAAAACGTCCCATTAACTGTGCCTGCTGCAAACCGTTACGAATAGCCAATTCAGAAATGGGTAATAGTGATTGTAGTGACAGAACCGTCATCAACACTGCTGAAGCATTCTTGAATTGGTGTTCGCCTTTAATTGCTGGTGCTGGCAATTCTTTAATGTGTTGTTGTTCACCAAACCAATCCCAGCTATCGACAGACTGCTTTCGGTAAAAAAAGTTTTGGCCTAATTGCAACAATAAAGATTGTTTTTCCAAAGCAGACATCGGCACAGAAGCAGGAGGATGTTCATCACCAATAACCGCAGGTACTCCCGAACGAAATATCCCGGCCTTTTCCCTGCCAATGGCCTCCAAAGTATTCCCTAACCAATCAACATGATCTATAGCAATTGTCGTCACTAATGCCGCATCAGGATCTATAATATTTACTGCATCCAAACGCCCACCCATGCCTACTTCCAACAATTGTACGTCAACCTGAGCTGTTGCAAATATTTTGAGTGCCGCTAAGGTACCAAACTCAAAATAACTAAGGCTAGTCTCTGCTCGTACACTATCAATCAAAGCAAAGGCTTCACAGATCTCCTCATCACACACCGCCTTACCGTTTATTCTGATACGCTCGTTGTAACGAACGATATGAGGAGAGGTATAAGCGCCCACTTTATAGCCCTGAGCCCGATAGATGGCTTCCAAAAAAGCAATACACGAGCCTTTGCCGTTTGTACCCGCGACAGTTATGGTAGGGATTTTTTTACGTTCAAATGCCAGCTGCTGATATACACCTGTTACTCTATCCAGACCTAAGTCAATAGGTCTTGGATGTAACTGTTCTTGCCAGTTTAGCCAAGCATCCAGCGAATCGAAACGCGCCATTACAACCTGTTATTGCGTAATACTGGGGGAGTGACTGTCAGCGCTGAATTCAGTACTTGCAAAAGCCTCCTCTTGAATAGTCTGAACAGGGAAAGCAGGATCTGAATAAAGCATTGCCAAAATATCTGCTATGGTGTCGCGCATATAACGGCGATCAATAATCATATCGATTGCGCCATGATCTTGTAGAAATTCACTGCGCTGAAAACCTTCCGGCAATTTCTCCCGCACCGTTTGCTCTATCACGCGTGGACCCGCAAAACCAATCAAGGCATTAGGTTCAGCAACATTAATATCACCCAGCATGGCTAAACTTGCTGAAACGCCTCCCATAGTGGGATCCGTCATATAAGAAATATAGGGAATTCCCGCTTTGGCTAACTTAGTGAGCGCAGCACTGGTTTTTGTCATTTGAAACAAAGAAAATAAGGACTCTTGCATACGTGCGCCGCCACTCGCCGTAAAAACAACAAACGGCGCGCGTAATTTAAGACTTTCGTTGATACCTCTTACAAAACGCTCACCCACAACTGAGCCCATAGAACCACCCATAAAACCAAAATCGAATGCGGCGGCAACAATGGGTTTGTTTTTTAAAGTACCTTTCATCACCAACAATGCTTCGCTTTCATTGCTTTGTTTTTGCGCTTGACTGAGTCTATCTTTATAACGTTTGCTATCTTTAAACTTTAAGGGATCATTAGGCTTTAATCCAGAACCTATTTCTTGTCTTTCGGTTTCATCCAAAAACAAATTCAAGCGTGCACGTGCCGAAATACGCATATGGTGATCGCATTTTGGGCAAACATTAAAGTTTTTCTCTAACTCTGCATTAAATAAAATGGCATCACAGCGTGTACATTTATTCCATAAACCTTCTGGCACAGAAGTCCGTTTTTGAGACGTTTCTGTTCTGATAATAGAAGGAACTAACTTTTCAAACCAACTCATCTACTGTTCTCCACTCGACTCGTTACTATCCATGGCTTGACGCATGGACTTTAACAATGCAATTATTTCGCTTTTAGCTTGTTCGGAATTATCAAGATTTGCTTCAATCTTACTAATCAATGCACTTCCAACCACTACTCCATCAGCAATATTGGCAATAATTTTTGCCGTTTCAGCGTCTTTGACTCCGAAACCCACACCGATGGGTAATTGAGTATTTTCACGAATTAATTGCAATTTTTGTTTAACTTCATCAGTGTTTAAATGCCCAGCACCTGTGACACCTTTCAATGAAACATAGTAAAGATAACCGCTACCCACAGCATCCATTTTCTGGATACGCTCACTACCGCTATTAGGCGCCAACAGAAAAATTTGATCGATTTCACGAGTGCGCAATAAAGCCACACACTGTTCTGATTCTTCTGGGGGTAAATCGACTATCAAAACACCATCCACCTCTGCCTGCTGTGCTGCATTAGCAAAGGCTTCGTAGCCCATAATTTCAATAGGGTTCAAATACCCCATTAATACCACGGGTGTCAGCTGATCGGTATGTCTAAATTCAGCGACCATAGTTAAAACTTTACGTAAACCAATATGATGTGCCAAAGCACGTTCACTTGCACGTTGAATAACTGGACCATCTGCCATTGGATCAGAAAAAGGGACTCCAAGTTCAATAATATCAGCACCAGCGGCAACCATCTCATGTAACAACGGTACTGTAAATGCTGGATAGGGATCACCCGCAGTCACAAACGGAATTAGCGCTTTACGACCTGTCGCTTTCAAATGAGCAAATTTATTAGCTAAGCGACTCATACTTTAATACCCTCTCGTTGCGCTATGGTGTGCATGTCTTTATCACCACGTCCTGACAGATTGACTATAATCACCTGATCCTTAGCTAGACGCGGTGCTAACTTAGTTACGTAAGCCATAGCATGACTAGATTCAAGTGCTGGAATAATGCCTTCCATTTTAGTGAGTGCATGAAATCCTTCCAAGGCCTCATTATCGGTAATGCTCACATACTGTGCTCGCCCAATATCTTTAAGCCATGCATGTTCCGGCCCCACACCTGGATAATCTAACCCGGCAGAGATGGAATGCGTTTCAATAATTTCACCATCATCGTCGGCCATCAAATAAGTACGATTTCCATGCAACACACCGGGGCGACCTGCAGACAGTGGAGCAGAATGTCGGCCGGTTTCAATACCATCACCCGCCGCCTCAACACCATACATTGCAACAGACTTATCATCAATAAACGGATAAAACAAACCAATTGCATTTGAACCACCACCGACACAAGCCACCAATGCATCAGGTAATTTACCCGCTTGTTCCAAACATTGCTGCTTGGCTTCGCGACCAATGATAGACTGAAAATCGCGAACCATAGCCGGATAAGGATGAGGCCCCGCCACAGTACCTATAATATAAAAAGTGTTATCAATATTGGTAACCCAATCGCGCATGGCTTCGTTAAGTGCATCTTTTAGTGTTTTAGAGCCAGATTCAACTGGCACTACCCGTGCACCGAGCAGTTTCATACGATAGACATTTAAAGCCTGTCTGGCAACGTCAACGGCCCCCATGTACACCACGCATTCCAATCCCAACCGGGCAGCAACCGTGGCAGTTGCCACACCATGCTGACCTGCACCTGTCTCAGCAATAATGCGCGTTTTACCCATACGTTTTGCCAACAGGGCCTGACCGACGGTATTATTAACTTTATGCGCACCGGTATGATTCAGATCTTCTCGTTTCAGATAAATCTGGGCACCACCAAGCACCCTGCTCCAGCGTTCAGCATGATATAAAGGCGAGGGTCTACCTACATAATGTTTTAAATCCGCATCCAGTTCCCGAATAAATTCCGGTTCTTGCAGATAACGTTGATACGCTTCATTCAACTCGTTGATTGCCGGCATCAGCGTTTCCGCTACAAAAATACCGCCATAGGGTCCAAAGTGACCTTGACCATTTGGCATATTGTATTTGTCAGTCATATATTTCTATCGCTTGATTAGTTTTTCTGATAAACGCAGCCATTTTTTCTGCATCTTTAATGCCTTTTTCGGCTTCAACACTGCTACTGACATCCAGCGCATAGGGTTTTACTACCTGGATTGCCTGCCCGGCATTTTCTGCTGTCAATCCACCCGCCAATATAATAGGCAAACTTCGTTTGGCTGGAATTAAATCCCAATCAAAACTATTGCCACTGCCACCTTGTAAGCCTGGATGGTAAGCGTCCAGCAACAACCCTGCAGCATCAAAATATTGCTGCTCTAATGCTGTCACATTGCTATTTGCCTGCATGCGTATCGCTTTAATATAAGGTTTGGCAAATCCTCTACAAGCCTGGGCAGACTCCTCCCCGTGAAATTGCAAACAATCTACCGGCACTTTACGTATTACTTCAGTAATAAATGCGGGTTCCGCATTCACAAACAAAGCCACTACACTCACAAAAGCCGGCAATGCGCGGACAATTTCAACCGCTTGGTCAATCTCAACGTGCCGTGGACTGGGTGGATAAAACACCACGCCAATAGCATCTACACCTAAGCTAGCAGCACACAGCGCATCTTCAACTTTGGTAAAACCGCATATTTTAACGCGGGTTCGCATAATTCGTCTCATAAAAATGGTCGGCTAGGATAACATAGGCTAAACTGAAATCCTTTATGCATTTTAAAAGCCTGCATTGATTACTCATCTTCGTGATGATGATGTGTATTTTCGGACGATTCGCTCAAAGGAGCTGCCGAAACTGCCACGCCATATTTATAGACCATCAATCCACCTAAATCGGCTGCAAACAACAATAACAGACATAAAACACCTGAAAAAAATTGAAAAAGCAGATTGGGCAATCCCTCTAAAACAGACTTTTGCAGTATCCGCCATACCGACAACCCAACAGCCAAACAAAAAATGGAAATTCCTAAATGCTCATGATTTTCCATAATAGCGTGTACTTCCTCGTCATGCGCAACTTCAGACGCTGCCTGCAAACCCGCCAGCATGGTAAAACCTGCAAAGAAAGTACCCAAATATAAAAACCAACTGGCCGTTTTACGCCAAACCGGTTTATTTAACACCCACGCACACACATCCAATAAAAAGAACAAACTTAACAAGGCAATTGGAAAATGCACAAGCAAGGGATGTACATTTTCCATTGCGGCCAAACCAGGAAATAAAGTGGGAAAAATATCGGGCGCGGATAGGCTCAACAAATTTTCCAGGCTGGTTAGCAGTGTATCGAGACTGTCAGCCACTCCACCACCGGTGCCATGCACGGCGATTACCCAATTACCAGTTACATCAAACATAATGTTCTCCCAAAAACAGGCCGTTGTGACTCCAATCAGCAATAAAACACACCCAATTGCTTTCTCTATTTAAAGCGCTAAGATTTGCGGTCCAGGCGGCTCTCATTGTATGGTCAGCGTATTGTTCACTCTTAGCGCATCACTTTGCGTTTCAAGTAACTCACTATCCTGCTGTCTAATAAAAATTGCATTAATTTTTTCACTGTTAGCAAGATTTAACCCATCTTGATAACCCAGACACAATAATGCAGTTGACCAAGCATCTGCTATGGTGGGGTTTTCATGCAGCACAGTCACCGCCACCAAATTATGCGTTACTGGCTTTCCCGTTCTGGCATCCAGAATATGACTATAGCGTTGACCGTTAGCATCAAAATAATGCCTATAAGTACCTGAAGTCATTACCGACATAGACTTGTCTTTGGGCATAGAAATCACTTTGTGGATACTGCGTTCTCCTGGCAAAGGTTTTTCTACAGCAATTACCCAAGCTTGCCCACCCGGTTTATGTCCATGCGTTTTAAGTTCCCCGCCGATCTCGACCATATAATTCTCAACTGAAAATTGCTCGAGGACATCGCTAATTTTACCCACACTATAACCCTGGGCCACCGCTGAAACATCTACCGTTACATTAGCTTGCTTTTTCTGTAAGTGGGTATCATCCACCACCTCCAGCTTTGACATACCCACCTGATCCAACGTTTTCTGAATGACATCCTGAGCAGGAATTTTCAACTCATCAGTGTTGAATCCCCATAGTTCAAAAATGGGTTTAACCGTCAGATCAAAACAACCTTGACTGAGTTGCGAAACCGTCTGAGACACTCGCACCAGAGTGACGATTTCATCGCCCACATCTTGTGGGGAGGTCGAGGTATTTGCATTAAACAATTCAATAGTTGAATCTTTGCGATAATTCGACAAATTTTTATCGATATCTTCCAAAACTTTTCCCACTTCGGCTTCAATGGCCTTTGTATTAACAGGCACTTCCGACCAATAGGTAATATGGAAAGTGGTACCTTGGGTAAGCCCTTCAATTTTCTGAAACTGTGGTTCAGACGTGCAAGCAGCTAAGAGTAAGAATAATAATCCGAACCGATACCACATGGACACTCTCCTAAAGATCCTAATTTAACGAATTAACGAGGAAATAGTTTTAAAATGCATATGTTTTGCATCTCTCAACCATTCAAACAATACTGATTCAACGCAAGACAGCGTTACCCCCTGCTGTTGCAATCGTTGCATAGCAAGTACCTTATGCTTAATACGTCTTGCACAAACAGCATCATCCAACACATAAACCTGGAATCCACGCGATAACAATTCCAAAGCTGTTTGTAACACACAAACATGGGCTTCCAGTCCACATAAAATCAATTGCTTACGACCACTAGCCTGCAAAGCCTCCAAAAATCCATCCGCCGCACAGCATGAGAACCCTGTTTTAGCAAAAACGCCTGTATCGTCAGGCAAATAATCCATGATCTCGGTTAAAGTAGCTCCTAGACCTTGTGGATACTGCTCCGTCACTAATACGGGGATTTCCAGAATTTTTACCGCTTGTAATATTTTGCCCAGTTGCGACACCATCAACGAGGCATCAGATTCCGACATCGCCGCAGTTAACCGCTGCTGAACATCAATAATGAGCAATAAGCTATCTCGGCTATCAAGTAAATTGGGATGTATCATCATTATCCATGCTTCATAATACGGGCCCTATCACGTTCCCAATCTTTATCTTTAGCAGAGGCTCGTTTATCGTGTAATTTTTTACCTTTGGCCAAACCAATTTTTAGTTTTGCACGTCCCTTGATCCAATACATGGATAAAGGAATCAGGGTATAACCTTTTCGCTCCACAGAACCAATTAATTTATTGAGCTCGCGACGATGTAATAATAATTTTTTTCTACGTACCGCTTCTGGATTTACATGCGTTGATGCCGATAATAAAGGCGATACATGCGCGCCACACAGCCAAGCTTCGCCTCGCCGTATGTCAACATAACTTTCTTTAAGCTGAACCCTGCCATCTCTTAGGCTTTTTACTTCCCACCCCTCTAGCACCAGCCCCGCTTCGAACTGTTCTTCGATATAATATTCATGAGTTGCCTGTCGATTGACGGCAATTGTATTGTCGGTTTGCTTGCTGTCCTTTTTGGATTTTTTAGCTGCCATGTTTGTGCATTAATAATTTAGACTGACGAAAAACAGGAATTTTGTTATTTTACCCAAATATTTGACAAGATAACGACTTAAATACAGACCAGGCAACTTTAAAATGATCAACACCCCAAAAACCACCCACAGCGAATGGTCTTCCCGTTTCGCATTTATCCTTGCAGCAACAGGCTCAGCAGTTGGTTTGGGTAATATCTGGAAGTTTCCATACATCACAGGACAAAACGGTGGCGGAGCCTTTGTTTTGGTGTATTTGGGCTGCGTACTGGCACTTGGCATTCCCATAATGATTGCAGAAATCATGCTGGGCAGGCGCGGCCATCTAAGTCCTGTCAACTCTATGCAAAGTTTGGCAATAGAAGCAGGTGCCGATAGTCGCTGGCGTTATCTGGGGTGGCTCGGCATGATTGCAGGGTTTTTGATTCTGGCTTATTACAGTGTTATTGCAGGCTGGTCAATGGCTTATATCAGCAAAGCCTTTTTCGGTAGTTTTTTTAGTAGCGATGCTAGCGACATTAAAAATTTATTTGATGATTTAATGCAAAGCCCAATCCAGCAAATATTCTGGCATACCGTATTTATGCTCATTACGCTCCAAGTAGTAATGCGCGGTGTAAAAGGCGGCCTGGAAAAAGCAGTACAATTGTTAATGCCGGCCCTATTTTTTATTTTACTGATTTTGGTAGGTTATGCCATGACATCCGGCGCCTATAATGAAGGCATTAAATTTCTATTTAGTCCTGATTTCAGTAAAATTAATGCCAATGCCGTACTGACTGCTATGGGTCATGCCTTTTTTACCTTAAGCCTTGGCATGGGATCTATTATGGTTTATGGCTCTTATTTGCCCAAGCATATTTCTATTGCCAAAACCACATTTGTTATTGCGGGAGCCGATACTATTGTGGCTTTATTGGCTGGTATTGCCATTTTCCCGCTAGTATTTGCCAATCAACTGGAGGTAGGGAGTGGTCCAGGCTTAATATTTCAAACCTTACCGCTCGCCTTTGGAAAAATGGGCGGCGGCTGGTTATTTGGTGTACTTTTCTTTGTGCTACTGTTTTTAGCCGCGTTAACCTCTTCAATCTCCCTGATTGAACCCACCATCGCTTGGCTGGAAGAAAGTCACCAATGGGATCGAAAAAAAGCATGTATTTGGGCTGGATCTGGCTGCTGGCTGTTAGGAATTGCAGTAGTATTTTCGTTTAATATTTGGTCGGGTCATAAACTGTTCGACAAGAATCTATTCGAATTACTGGATTACCTGACAGCCAACTTAATGTTACCTTTAGGCGGATTGGCAATTGCATGGTTTGCTGGCCGCATCATGAAAACCCGTGACAGTGCGCAAGAATTGGAAATGCCTGAGTCAGACTACAAAATTTGGCAATTTTTAATTCAATATGTTTCACCTGCGGCCGTGTTTTTGGTGTTTCTGCACGTACTAGGGGTGTTTTAATGATTACCGTGGTACAAAAAAGTGCATTAGTTAAATTTTCTGCATTACAAATGTATGAGCTGGTTGCAGATATTGAATCCTATCCGCAGTTTTTACCTTGGTGTAGTGGTAGTCGCATTTTACGGCGTGAAAATGACATTGTTGAAGGTGAAATTCAGATTGCTAAGGCAGGTTTTCATAAATCGTTTGCCACTCGAAACCGTTTGGAACGTGGCGGAAAAATCTATTTGAGTTTATTAGATGGGCCATTTTCTTCATTGGAAGGCGTATGGAACTTTTTAGCCTTACGGGAAGATGCCAGCAAAATTTCACTGGATCTGGAATTTGAAATTTCTGGCAAGCTGACCAGCTTGGCGTTTGGCCCGGTATTTAATCAGATTTGTAACACTATGGTCAGCTCTTTTACGCAACGCGCTAAAACAATTTATGGTACCTGAAACGATAGCAATTGAAGTAGTGTATGCAACCCTACAAAAACAAACTGTTATACCGGTGCAAGTACCTTTAAATTGCACAGCAAATGATGCGATTGAAACTTCAGGCATATTACAACTTTTTCCAGAAATAAATCTGCAACAGCATAAAATTGGAATTTTCAGTCAAATTTGCACTCTGCAAAAAATACTATCCGCGGGAGATCGAATAGAGATCTACCGTCCTTTAATACAAAATCCAATGGCAGCCAGACGCGAAAGAATGCACAAATCCTAGCCGAATAACTTTGCGCTTATACCGAAAATATCTAACAACCTTATTGCAAGATTTATTGAGCCAATTCACTATTTTCAGCAAACATTCGATAATTTACCGACCATATCAAGGTATGATAGCGCTATATTTTTATTAATCTGAAAACCTTTCGCATTTACTGATGACTGACCAGAATATTCTTGCCCAGCTTGAAATGCTGATTGACATTGGCATTGCATTATCGGATGAACATGATGTAGAAATACTGCTAGAGAAAATTTTGCTTTGTGCAAAGTCTATTACGGCGGCAGACGGCGGCACACTTTATCGAATTGAAGAAAACAATATCGTTGCACGTATTATTCACTCCGAAAGCCTAAAGATCCACCTAGGCGGCAGCTCCGAAAACGCAGTCAATTTGCCTAAAATGCCTCTTTACCATGCAGATGGCAGCATCAATCTTAGCCATGTTGTGTGTTATTCATTTCATAAACATTGCGTAGTCAACATTCCTGATGTGTACAGCACAACGGATGATTTTGATTTTTCTGGCCCTAAACAGTTTGATAAGCAATATAGCTACGTCACTAAATCATTACTGACTATTCCTTTAAAAAATCATAAAGGTCAGGTGATTGGTGTTTTACAACTGGTAAATGCCTTAGATCCCACTACCAAAACAGTGATTGGCTTTAACGCAGTTTCACAAAAAATCACCACGGCAATGGCTGCTCAAGCGGCCATAGTTCTTACCCAACAGCAACTAATTATTGATCTTGAAAACTTATTTCAATCATTAGTTAAATTGATTGCTACTGCGATTGACAAAAAATCACCTTATACGGGTGCGCACTCAAAACGGGTACCTATATTAACCATGATGTTGGCTGATGCTGTCCATGAAACTGATGACGGCTTATTTAAAGACTTTTCTTTAAGCCCTGCTGATCGCAAGGAACTGGAAGTTGCTGCCTGGCTGCATGATTGCGGAAAAATTACCACGCCAGAGTTTGTGATGGATAAAGCCACTAAACTGGAAACTATTTTTGATCGCATACAACTGATTGAAACTCGTTTTGAAGTATTAAAACGCGATAAGGAAATTGCCATGCTGAAACAAAAAGTTTTTGCATTGGAAAATAATCAGCTTTGGGATATCCATATTGAGCAACAATTTAATGACATGCTCAGTCAAATAGAAATGGATCTGGCCTTTATCAAACATAGCAACTTCGGCACTGAATCCATGTCGGCTAATGATCAAGAGCGCATTCATCAACTGAGTCAGGTTAGCTGGAAATTGCATCAACAAGTCTTGCCACTGCTATCAGAAGACGAAGTTAATAATTTATGCATTTTTCGCGGCACACTGACGGATAAAGAGCGCAAAATCATCAATAATCATATTAATGCCACCATCGATATGTTGGAATCTATAAACTTTCCAACACACTTAAAAAATGTACCTGAATTTGCAGGAGGCCATCACGAACGCATGGACGGCAAGGGTTATCCCAAAGGTTTAAGGCGCGAACAAATGTCTGTTCAAGCACGTATTATGGGCATTGCTGATGTATTTGAGGCGTTGATGGATGCGGATCGACCTTATAAAAAAGGTAAAAAACTCTCTGAAGCATTGGCCATTTTAAAAAGCATGAAAGAAAACGGCCATATAGATCCAGATTTGTATGAAGTATTTATTGATAAAAAAGTGTACAAACACTATGTGGATTTATATGTGCCTGCAGAACAAATTGATGTGGATTAATTTATCCTAATATTTAATTATTGCAATAAGGGTAATGGAGAAAGCGATGGAAAGTGAACAGGTAAAAAACAAAAAGAAAATTAAACAACCACCTGTTTTATTTGCAAAAACGCAGACCCTGATAAAAAATATTTCAAATGAGCTCGGAAGCCCTGTAATTTCATATTGGAACAATCCGCGTGGCTCAGTGTGTGCGAATGATGTAATTGCTTTAAACGCCCTTCTAGAAAAATTAGGGCATAATGAAACATTATATTTTTTTATAAAGTCTGATGGTGGAAACGGACAAGCATCCCTTCGGATGGTAAATCTTCTTCGTCAGTATTGCACTCGATTGGTTGCACTAGTGCCTCATGAGTGCGCCTCAGCAGCAACAATGATAGCTATTGGCGCTGATCAAATCCTAATGGGACCAACAGCATTTCTTACGGCTGTCGATACTTCACTTAATCACTCGCTATCCCCTGTTGACCGGGATAACGCTAGAGTCAGCGTTAGTCTCGATGAGTTGAATAGGGTTGTAAAGAGATGGCAATCTCAAGCTGGTCAAAATTCAACCAATCCTTACGCGAGCATCTTTGAGTACATTCACCCGTTAGTCGTTGGCGCAGTTGATAGAGCTGAATCGCTTTCAATAATGCTTTGCAAAGAAATCCTCTTTTACCATATTAAAGACAAGGAAAAAGCGCTAGAAATTGCTACTACCTTAAACTCGAAATATCCATCTCACTCATATCCAATTCTAATGGATGAAGCAAAAGAAATAGGGCTAAATGTTGGCTCACTTCCAAGAAAAATTAATTCAATGCTTCTAAATCTCAACATTCTATATAGCGAGATGGGGCAAAAGGCTATCACAGATCATAGTGAAATCCTTTCGCATGGTAATGAAATTCTCAATATTCATGAGACTAATGGCGTTCAATTGTTCTATCAAAATGATAAAGACTGGTTCTATAGAACAGAAGAGCGACGGTGGATAACCATGAATGATGAAAGTAGCTGGAGAATTGTTGAAAACATTGATGGAAAGATAAAAAAATCAATACTGCATATATCGTAATTTTCACTTTAAGAAATTGATAATAATAGATTACCCCCAATTCAGCACTACGACCCTCTAGCTTACGCGGGCAATTTTCGACATATCGCAGGGTTGTAGAGCTGTAGGATGTGCCAACCAACGGGCGGCGCATCATTCGAGTTCAATACCATCAAAATCTGGCGAAATTATGTTACCCCTTTTTTGGATAAATCATTCCTGTTCATAAAGTTGATAACTTGGATGATTGTGCGAAACGTCAACAGCATCCATGCGAAAGGAATGCCATTGTTTGGTCTCTGCAAAACTTTCCGTAATATATCAATATTACGATTTGCCTTGCATTCGGCATGATTAACGGTAAAACCGTTAGCATCATGAAGTTAAGGGCTACGGTATTTGGTCATGATGATAGATCACTATCAAATTTCAAACTTTCACGTACTATTTATCTAGTCGTCCCTCGATGGACGAACCCAGCCACCCAATATCAAACTTGTTAAATATTTTCCCTATTTCCAGCCCATACCCGAGCTAATAATCTTAACCACAAACTGAACAAATACAAAAGATTCGCTCACTAATGACGAAAATATTAAAATGCCTGCAGCATACATCTTTAACTCTGCTAAAATCTAACCTAATATTCCAACTTTAAGACCTGATTTAATGAAAAACGAGACTGATTATCTTATTAGCCACCCCAAACAGGTAGTTAATCATTTAACGGAGTTAATGACCAAAAAATGTATTATTTCAGCACAATTTGGCGATCATAATTTGTCTTTTCTAACCGTTTTACTTGAGATTGATGCAAAAGCCAAAGAGATTAAACTTGATTGCGCGCCAAACGAACAACTAAACAATCAGCTATTAAATGCTGTAAAAGTATTATTTCGTACCGAGTATGAAGGGATAAAGGTTTCTTTTAGAGGCCATAAAATCAAAAAATCAGTGCTTGATGGCTCACCTGTGCTGAGCATGCCCTTACCGGATGCCATTTTCTGGTTACAACGCCGCAATTTTTACCGCGTAAAAATTCCGCATTTTCATACTGGTAGCTTTTGCAGAATCTCATTGAGCCTGGAAAACGCTGAAAACGAAACATTTATCGATACTCAAGACTTCAAATTGCTTGATTTAGGCATCCGTGGGTTTTCTATATTAGTTACTAACACTGCCCTAGAAAGCAAATTTACTCCCGATTCTGAAGCAATGACATGTAACCTGTATCTACACGAACGCAGTTCTGGTTCCCTAAGTTTCATCGTAAAATATATCAAACAGGTAAAAACCAGCCCAACAACTAATGGACTAAGACTTGGCTGCTTGTTAACTGACATTCCTCCTGCTTTCGAATCCGTTATGCAATTATATATGCAAGATATTGAAAGACAGTTAAAAGGTGTTGGACAATAAGATTAAGCCTAAGCTTTAAATGAATCGTTAGACGTAACTATGCTTGAAATAAACGCCAAACAAAACAAGGAAGAAGCAAGAATAAATTCGCCAGAAATAGCTAAGTAAATACCGCTAAAAAATAACAAACTGGTAATAATGTGTTTATAAGATATATTTTGCCTGATCATAACTGCCTCTTGACTAATTAAGTCGTCTTCTGCACACAGAGTTACTATAACAGCTAAGCTGAATTGCACAACCACTATTTGGTACATTATCTATTTCCTAATTGGAAACAGATAATGTACCCGTTGCTTAGCCAAAAACTTTGCAGACATTTATTTTATGCCTGAACTAATTAACAGGCACTACCGCACTATCTTCCACAGCAGTTTCCCAACCGCCACCCAATGCTTTATACACTGCCGTTAATGCAGTAGCCACAGAGGTTTCGCTCTGAGCCAATTCGCTTTGATCCTGTAATAATCTAAGCTCTGTATCCAACACCGTTAAAAAATCTGCCACACCAGCCTGATAGCGCAAATGGGCTAATTGGTTAGCTTTTTCACTGGCATGAGCGGCTGTAGCTAATGCCGAACGGCGGATACGCTCCTGATTATAAGCAACCAAAGCATTTTCGGTTTCCTCCAAAGCATTTAGCACAGTTTGCTGATAGTTGGCTAAACTAGCTTCCTCACGAGCACCAGCGGCCTTAACACGCGCATAAACTCTGCCCAAATCAAGAAATGCCCAGCTGATTCTAGGGCCAAAAGCATAAGTATTTGACCCAGGTCCCGTTATATTTGCTAGAGTACTACCTTCAATTGACATATTACCTACAAACATCACTCGCGGAAAAAAGTCTGCGGTGGCCACGCCAATACGTGCGGTAGCTGCTGCCAATAAGCGCTCAGCAATACGAATATCAGGACGACGCTTTAATAATTGCTCTGGATTACCTATTTGTATGCTTTCGGGCGCAAGCGGTAACTTTTGCGGGGGAGATAACTTGTCATTTAAAGCACTCGGTATTTGCCCGCTCAGCACACTAAGGCGATGTATTGACTGGAAAACTGCTGTTTTTAAACCCGGTATAGTGGCACGCGTTGTTTCTAGTTGCGCCAAAGCTCTTGAGGTATCAAGCTCGGTACCTCGACCGTTGTCAAGTTTGATTCGAGTCAGTGCAAGCGTCTCTGCCTGATTCTCGGCATTCTTTTCAGCCACCTCAAGTTGCTGTTGTAAACCACGAAGTTGAAAATAATTTCTGGCCACTTCAGCTATTAAACTGACACCTATATCGCGTAAACTGGCCTCCTGAGTTTCAACTTCATCATTACTGGCTTCAACATTCCGCCGTATACGTCCAAAGAAATCCGCTTCCCAAGTTGCATCAAAACCAGTGTTATATAAATCCAATGGACGGGGCGCAAAGGCTCGGCCATTCAATGCAGAAACACTTCGGTTAAGATTATTATAGTTGGCGTGGGAGCTGATTTGCGGCAGCAAATTTAAGCCCGTCTCCAAATAAAGTGCTCTGGCTTCGGACAAAGTGGCACGAGCGGCTTGTATTTGATAATTATGCGCCACGGTCTGATTGATCAGCTCAACCAACTGTTGATCATTGAACAATTTCCACCAACCCACCTCAATATTATCAGTAGAAAACTCAGCATGTGTGCCGTTAGCAAAACTATCCGGCACAGGGGATTGCGGTTGCTGATAATCGGGACCTACTGCGCAGGCATTTAAAAACAAACAACTCAGTAGCAGTAAACTACGACTTTTGCTATCTATTCTTCGGCCTATAGTCTTTTTAGTCAAAGGTATTCCAGTAACGTATATCATAACGCACTATCCGAATCAGAATGTTGAGAGTCTAATGAGGCCGGTTTGGAACGATTAGTACGAATGCGCTGGGTAAGAGTCTGTACGGTTACAAAAAATACTGGCGTTAACAGTAATCCAAACAGCGTAACGCCTATCATGCCACTAAATACCGCCGTTCCTAATACTTGCCGAGATTCAGCACCCGCACCGGTAGCAACAACCAGTGGAAACACCCCCATAATAAAAGCAAACGAGGTCATTAGTATGGGTCTAAGCCTAATGCGCGCCGCTTCAGTAGCCGCCGACATCGGACTAGCGCCTGATTCTTGACGACGTTTGGCAAATTCGATAATCAAAATAGCATTTTTACTGGCTAACCCTACCAATACAATTAATCCAATCTGGGTAAAAATATTATTATCTAAATGCCTTATCCATATCCCTGTTAGTGACGATAGAATACACATGGGTACGATCAAAATGACCGCGAAGGGTAGAGACCAACTCTCATATTGCGCGGCAAGAGCTAAAAACACGAATATAACACTGAGTGGAAACACTAAAAACGCCACATTTCCAGCTAAAACCTGTTGCAAGGTTATTTCTGTCCATTCAAAATCAAATCCGGGAGGCAATTCAGCACTTAACAATTTATCCATGATAGAGATAGCTTGTCCAGAACTGACACCCGGTAACGTACTACCATTGATTTCGGCAGTTGGATACATATTGTATCGTGTAATTTTATCGGGACCACTGATCTCATTAACATCCAAAATCGCGCCCAAAGGCACCATGCCACCACGATCATTTTTGGTTTTAAGTTCGGCAATATCTTCAGGTTTCATCCTATAGCTAGCGTCTGCCTGCGCCACCACCTGATAACTACGACCAAAAGTATTAAAATCATTAATATAGAGCGACCCCAAATAAATTTGCAATGTATCGAATATATCCTGTAAAGGTATACCCATAGATTTAGCACGTGTACGATCGACATCGACAAACAACTGAGGCACACCAGAGCGAAAAGTCGTAAATAACCCCACCAATCCTGCTTGTTGATTACCTTTGGCGATCATCTCGGCAGTTACCCGTTGCAATTCATCCACCCCAACATTTGATCGATCCAATATTTGTAATTTAAAACCGCCTACCGTACTCATACCGCGTATCGGTGGAGGTGCAAACACAGCAATACGCGCATCGGCAATTTTTTCTAAGCGCTGCGTCAAATCTTTGATGACTGCGTCTGCATATAACTCAGGATGGCCAGCACGTTTTTCAAACGGAGCAAGGCGGGCAAATAATGTAGCGACATTCGATTGACTTGAACCCGTCATTACCGACCAACCTGCATATTCATTGACATGCCCCATGCCTGGAGTTTCCAAAATAACGCGATTGGCTTGTTGCACAACCTCCTGAGTACGTGACAAGGATGCTGAATCAGGCAGTTGTGCATATAGAATCAGATACCCTTGATCCTGCTGAGGGATAAATCCAGCAGGCACCTGCTGAAAGACAAAATAATCCAACCCAATTAATCCCGCATAGACCAATAAGACAATGCTAGACATACGTATCAAACGTCCCACTAATCTGGAGTAACCCTGACTAAACAAATCAAAAAACCAGTTAAAGCGCACAAAAAACCAGCCGAGTAAATGATCGACCAAACGGGTAAATGCATCCTTTTCTCCATGCGCTTTATCTAACAATAAAGCACATAAAGCAGGACTTAAGGTGACCGAATTAAAGGCAGAAATAACCGTTGATACGGCGATAGTCAAGGCAAACTGCTTGTAGAATGCCCCAGAAACACCAGTGATAAAAGCAGTGGGTACAAAAACGGCAACCAATACCAATGCAGTAGCAATAATTGGCCCGATTACCTCATGCATAGCCTTACGAGTGGCCAGCTTAGCAGACAATCCTTCAGCAATATGTCGTTCGACATTTTCTACCACCACAATAGCATCATCGACCACAATGCCGATAGCTAACACCAACCCAAATAATGACAAGGTATTGAGCGATAAGCCCATCGCAGACATGACGGCAAAAGTCCCTATTAAAGATACCGGAACGGCCAACAAAGGAATAAGTGCTGCACGCCAATTTTGCAAAAAAATGATGACAACGATCACCACCAAAACTATGGCTTCGAACAGAGTTTTAACTACTGCATCAATAGATTGTTGGATAAAGACTACCGTATCATAAACCACCTGATACTCAAGTCCCTCAGGAAAACGCGTTTTCAATTTTTCCATTGCCTGAACAATGGCTTTTTTGGTATCCAGTGCATTGGAACCCGGAAGCTGAAAAATGGCTAAACCAACCGTCGGCTCACCATCCAGAAACAGGCCAGAATTATAGTCTTTTGCGCCCATTTCAATCCGCGCTACGTCCTTCAAACGAGTAACTTGTCCAGTTTCACCTTGCTTAATAACAATATTTTCAAATTGTTCTGGTTTCGACAATCGCCCCAAAGTCGTTACTGTGTATTGAAATTCGGCATTATTGGGTGAAGGTTGCTGCCCAACTACACCTGCAGCCACTTGCACATTTTGTTCGCGAACAGCGGCAACCACTTCAGCAGCCGTCAAATTACGTGCCGCAATTTTTTCGGGATTTAGCCATAAGCGCATACTATAATCACGCGCACCGAATACAATAATATCACCGACACCGGGTAATCTGGCCAGAGTGTCTTTAATTTGCAACAAAGCATAATTACTTAAATAAATGCTGTCATAGCTTTTATCAGGTGAAACCAGATTCACTACCAAGCTTAAATCTGGACTGCGTTTTTTGACACTAATACCCTGACGTTTAACTTCATCAGGCAATCTTGGCTCAGCTAATGCCACGCGGTTTTGCACTAAAACCTGAGATTTATCCAAATTAGTGCCGGGTTTAAAGGTAATGGTTAACGCCATATTCCCGCTATTTGTAGACTGTGAAGACATATACAACATATCTTCCACACCATTCACTTCCTGTTCAATGGGTGTTGCTACAGTTTCCGCAACGACTTTCGCATCAGCACCGGGATAGGAGGTTGTCACTACCACGGTAGGCGGTGCAATTTCAGGATATTGTGCAATTGGCAGGGTTATCAAGGCCAAACCACCCATCAACACAATTACAATAGACAACACTGCTGCAAATATAGGTCTATCTATAAAAAAATTGGTAAATTTATCCATAACCTAAACACCTGCCTCTTTGTCACTCAAGGTAATTCGCTCAGGATTAACAATAATACTGGGTTTAAGTTTTTGCAGTCCTTCCACTATCACCCATTCACCACTGTCCAATCCCTGTTTTATTACCCGCATTTGCCCCATACGTACGCCGAGAATGACTTTGCGATATTCCACCTGATTTTGCAGATTCATCACCCAAACAAAACGTTGTGCCTGATCAGTCGCAATAGCGCGATCAGGGATTAACATTGCTTGATAAGCAGAACTACCCCGCACGCGTACACGTGCAAAAAATCCCGGACTTAATAATTCGTCCTTGTTTGAAAACACACCACGTAACGTAACGGTACCGGTAGCGGCATCTTCGCGAGGAGACACATAATCAATGTGCCCTTGATGGGGATAATCGGTTTCATCAGCGACAGCAAGATCAATAGGCGTGCCTTTCAAATCTACGCTGCCATGCGAATTTTTTTGAACTTGTCGCCGATATTTCAAAACAGATTGTTCATCGGCATCGACATACACATAGATAGGATCGGTGGAGACGATAGTGGTTAAGATAGTCGTATCGCCACCAGTGACCAAATTTCCGGCCGTCATTAACTCTCGACCAATACTCCCAGAAATAGGCGCACGAATTTCACAATAATCTAGATTGATTTTTGCAGTATATAAATTTGCCTCAGCAGAAGCGACTGCTGCAATTGCTTCTCGCCAACCTTTGCTGCGAGTATCAAACTCTTCGGTAGAAATTGCTTTTTCGCGGAACAGGTTTTCGGCACGCTGTAAATCATTTTTGGCTAATTCCTGTCTGGTTTTGGCTCTTTCTAATTCGGCACTAGCAAAGTTCATTTGCGCTTTATAAGGTTTTTGATCAATCAAAAACAATAAATCGCCTTTATTAACTTTTTCACCTGCAGTAAAGTTTATTTTTTCCAGATAGCCGCCAACTCTGGCGCGAATATCAACAGAACTGACGGCCTCAATTCGTCCTGTATATTCATCCCAGTCTGTCGTATTTAGCTGCAAAGGTTGTGCTATTTTTACCAGAGGCGGTGGTGGAGTTTCTGAATTGGTTCCAGATTCTGAGCGAGTACAACCACTAATAATTACCGGTAACACCAAACTTAAAATAAACCGACTTGACTTTTTCTTAAGATTTAGAATCTTACTTTTTTGCACATCCATAGTCGATATTCGCAATTTTATGTCCATTTGTAAGCGCCTCAAATTTCTTAAACTAAAAATGGTAATATATATTACCATTAAGTCTAGTGTATCATCTTCTGATAAGTCAACTTATTTTATGAGCAACAAAGCATGATTAGATGTGGACGCCCCTGCAAGGGTGATGAGCAATTAAGCCGGGATCGACTACTCGACTCTGCCAAACAATTATTCTTGGAATATGGATACGGCAATCTCAGCATGGAAGTCATGGCCAAAGAGGCCCGTGTCTCGCTACGTACCATATACAATCAATTTGACGGCAAGGCAGGTATTTTCGGCGCACTGATAAAACGTTGCAGTGACCAGTTTATTGATAGCTTGCCTTGCGATGGATCTCCGGAAGAAGCATTAACTTCATTTGCCAGAGTATTTCTGTTTCGCATGACCCGCCCAGATGCATTTAGAATTCGGGCTATTTTGATTGGCGAATCTGCGCGTTTTCCAGATTTAGCTTTTCAATACTATGAACACGGTCCTCGTCGTACCCTAGCCTATCTAACAGAATTTTTTAGAAACCAGCAATTAGCCGGATTTATTACGCAAATACCTCCTGAGTTTTTGTCTGATCAGTTTCTAAGCACCTTACGGGGTGAACGTTTCCACCGTTTACAACTGGGTTTGGAACCAGCCCCCGATGAATCCGAAACTGATGTTTGGGCAAAAGAAGCCACTACCCTGTTTCTACGTGGTTGTTTGGTAACGACACATCAGAGTGAATCGTAGAAAAATGCGATTGACACTTGCAACCAAAACACGACTGATTAGTTACACTAAAAATTAAAAGGTATTTATTTATGTCTAAACGTTATAACCGTTTTAGCGACATTTCTACCAGTGAAAAAATTTTAAACACGGTTTTTCTGCTAACTATTGGCTTGGCTTATCTCGTAGCTTTGATTAATATGTATTACACTCATCAAGCACGAGACGGAAAACCCGGTATTTCGATTGAGGATATTGTCATTTTGTATCATGGTTCTAATCAGCAAACTCGATTGGGATCAGCTATCAATGGCATCATGGAACCAAATCTACGTTTCAAAAGCGATAAAGAAGTCATTCTAAAATGGATACAAAATGGCGCAGAAGAATTTACATACAAAACTGATATAGCGCCAATTCTTAATCGTGATTGCGTGCAATGTCATAATCCAGCCAGTAATCCTAACCTACCAGATCTTACAAATTACATTGGAGTATCGACAGTAGCTCACGCTGGAGCGGCATCACTACCTTCACTCATCAAAGTTTCACATATTCATTTATTCGGTATTGCTTTTATTCTGTATTTCATTGGAAAGATTTTTCTACTTTGTGATATGAATATTTATGTTAAACGCATAGCGGTGGTTATTCCTTTTATTGCTATGTTACTTGATGTATTATCATGGTTTATAACACGCTGGTTTTCTGGCTTTGCTTACGTAGTGGTACTCAGTGGCACATTGATGGGCTTATCCATGGCAATACAAATTTTACTGAGTATTTATCAAATGTGGTTTTATAAAAAAACGTCTAACCTAACGTTGTAATTTGATTTGATTAAGCTTTGGAAATACATTTATTGTTAATAGAAAGGGCTTGCGACCATTAAATATCTATATCTATAGTCTATATCGCTAATTCTACTGAAAACTTATTACTAATTGTTAGTTAACGTAACCCTTAGCTATCAAAATAAACTATAATTAGAGGATAAACTGACTAATGGCAATACTGCTTATTTTATGTTCGGTTTTTTTTTTACTCAATTACCGCTAACGCTATAAGACAAGGTTTTCTCCCTAATTATTGCTGGAAGCCGCTCTTTTAAATTACATCGCCCATTTGCCCAAGGATCGGGCTTAAAGGACGGTAATCTTTTCACCATCCTTTTTTCTGCGCAATGATCTACGTATGTCCAATATTACTTTTCTTACCGGCTCAACTGGCTTTATTGGCGCAGCTGTAGCACGCCTATTAATTGCCAAAGGCCATAACCTGCGTGTATTAACTCGCGCCAACAATGATCGTAGAAACATAAAAGGACTAGATGTCGAAATCATAGAAGGTGATTTGGCTAAACCTGAATCTTATAGTCACGCATTGCAAGATTGTAACTACCTATTCCATGTCGCAGCCGACTACAGGATATGGGTACCAGACGCAAACGCCATGCATCGAGTAAATGTTGAAGGTTCTCGCGCTTTAATGCTGGCGGCTCTGGATGCCGGCGTTGAACGTATAGTTTATACCAGCTCGGTTGCAACCTTAGGTCTGCATAAAAACGGTACCCCCGCCACTGAAAATACTGTCTCTACCGTTTCGGACATGGTTGGCATCTATAAACAATCGAAATTTCTAGCTGAAGCAGAAGTTCGTAAACTTATTACAGATGAGAAATTACCGGCCATCATTGTTAACCCTTCATCCCCGATTGGACCACGCGACATTAAACCTACACCTACTGGGCGCATTATTGTTGATTCAATCAAAGGTCGCATACCGGCTTATGTAGACACCGGTTTAAATATTGTGCACGTTGACGATGTTGCTAATGGACACTGGTTAGCGTTCGAACGTGGACAGATTGGCCAACGCTATATTTTGGGCGGGGAAAATTTATCACTTTGCGATATTTTAGGGATTATTGCGGAAATTGAAAACCGTCCAGCACCTAGAATTAAATTACCCTGCAAAGCTATACTCCCACTCGCATTTGGAATGGAACTTGCCGCACGTTTAACGGGTCGTGAGCCCATGATTAGCCGTGATGCACTGAGTATGGCAAAAAACAAAATGTTTTTTAACTCAACAAAAGCTGAGCTGGAACTAGGTTATTCAGCGCGCCCTGCGCGCGAAGCCATACATGACGCCATCAACTGGTTTCGCGCTGAAGGTTATTGCGAATAACAACTAGTTCCACAGCTAATTGCGGTTCAATATGACTACTTTTAAATTAAGTTAGGCTTGAATACAACGGCATCCCATTAAATTAATTGGCTATTTGCATTCTAGGGTTGGAAATCAAAATGACTCATGTTTTCATGATTGCGCTGTTTTGTGCAAAACATGGTCGGATTGTTGCTGGGCGTAATAGCTTGTTATGTGCAAAAATTGGTTGGATAATCAATGCTTGTTATCGGCCAATTGCTGCTGATCGCGACTGGCCGCTTTATGGCTATTAATATGGCGGAACATAATGGAATAAATGAAAGCTATTTATTCTCTTTTCAACCCCCCAGCAATGAATATAGATATTTTCTTATCCTCTGTAGTGGTATGTGTTGTAAACCATTCAAAGAGAAAATCAACTAAGGCAAAATAGTCTGCTCGCTGTTGATTTACATCGTAAGCAATATCTGAGAGCCTAGATAGTAACCGTCTATGTAAAACTCGATGTGATTCAAGCTCCGGATAGTCAATTTCTTCCATGATATTTTCTTCGCTGACAAAATGAAATCTGGCATATTCCGTCAATACATGAAGCAAGCGTTTGATGCGCTGATGATCACAACGGCCATATGCCTCTTTGTTCACTTCAATAATCAAGCCTAAAAATATCCGGTGCTCGAAATCTATGCGTTCATGGCCAATTTCAAATTTACTATTCCATAATATTTCCCTATATTTTATTTCAGAGTTTGTAGCTTTATTAATTACGTTTTTCGTATTGCCTGAATACGCTTCACACCAAGATACAACCTCTTCAGCTGGCATAGGCCGGGCTATCCAAAAACCCTGACCTATATCGCACCCCATATCACGGAGTATTTCAAAATGTTTTAGTGTTTCCACTCCTTCTGCAACAGTAATGCGATTAAAGGAATGGCCCAATGAGATTACACCTTTGACGATTGCATGATCATCCTTATTAATGAGCATATCGCGAACAAAGCTTAGATCAATCTTTAAAGTTTCTGCTGGCAGCCGACGAAGATAGGATAAAGATGAATAACCAGTTCCGAAGTCATCCAGTCCAAAACTGACACCAAACTCAGCACATTCTTCAATAATTCTGGCAGCTGTCGGGATATCCGCCAGCGCAGCAGTTTCCAAAATTTCAATTTGTAGCAGTTCAGCCGGAACATCCGGATATTGAGTCAATATTTGCTGTAGTTTCACTACAAAAAGCGGCGATAACAAATGGTTAGCTGAAACATTGATGCCGACTTGAAGAGTCAGTTCTTCTTTAATCCAATGCTCTAGTTGCTTAAGGGCGGTTTTGATGACCCATTCACCACAAAAATTTTCTAATGGGGAATTTTCAATAATTGACATAAACTGATCCGGCGATAGCACACCGTGCTCTGGATGCCGCCAGCGGATTAATGCTTCCATACCAAGCACTTTGTAGCTGCACAGTTCAATTTTAGGTTGATAAAACAGTTCAAATTCGTTGTTTTGAAATCCCTGTTCAATACGCAGCAACTGTTCATATTGAATTTTAGTCTGGATTTCTTTACTGGGGTCAAAAATTGAATACCGGTTTTTCCCTAATTGTTTTGCCAGATACATGGCTTGGTCCGCATGCCTAAGCAAGGTATCAGAATCTTGATCGTCGTTTGGAAAAAGCGTCGCGCCAATGCTGGCCGTGACTGTATAGGCTTGTCCGCCATCATGCGAAATCGGTTGGGCGATAACATTTAGCAATCGGTCTAAGCTCCGGTTGCATTCATATGCATCATCAAGCCCGAGAAGCAAAATCACAAACTCATCACCGCCGAGACGAGCGACTGTGTCACCCCCACGAAGGGCATGCCCTATTCTTTTGGCAATTTCAACTAATACCTTATCACCAGCCTCATGGCCAAAAGTATCGTTAATCGGCTTAAAACCGTCTAAATCTAAATAGCAAACTGCAAGCAGGTTTTGTTCACGCCGTGTCTGCGCCTGTGATTGATGCATACGATCGATCAGCAGTATCCGATTTGGAATCCCGGTGAGCTCATCGTAATGCGCGATATGCTCCAGTTGTTTTTCATGTTGTTTCTGCAAGGTGATATCCGAAGATATACCTACATAGTGGGTGACGATACCTTTATCATTCTTGATGGCGGAAATTGTGATCAATTCAGGATATACTACGCCATCCTTACGGCGGTTCCAGAGTTCTCCGCTCCAGTGACCCGAGTTATTGATGGTTTGCCACATAGAGGCATAAAAGGCCTCATCCTGATGGCCCGATTTTAAAAACCCGGGATTTTTCCCGAGAACTTCGGTTCGCGTATAGCCTGTGATTTGCGTGAAAGCCTGATTAACATCAACCAAAGCCCTATTAGCATCTGTGATAATAATACTTTCCAGGGTCGTTTCAAATAACTGAGAGGTAAGGCGCAATTTTTCTTCGGCTCGTTTACGCTCGGTAACATCTCTAAAAATCCCCATAACATGCGGCTTACCATCCACTTCCAGTAAGGAAGCACTGTCGTCCATCAAGATTCTACTGCCATCCTTTCGTTTGAACGGCAATTCCAGGATTAATCCGGCATTTCCTTGTTTGAGGTTTTCAAGTTCAGTTTTTATCCGTGGAAGATCATCGACATGATGTAATTCCGGGATAGTCAGTTTGCTAAATTCTTCCTCACTGTACCCCAGCATTTGGCTGCATGCCGGGTTAAATAAAGAGAAACGCAAGGTTTCTAGGTTAGCTACCGCAATGCCGTCAATGCTGTGATCTACTATCGTTTTCAACATGAGTTCGGATTTTTTTAGCTGCTGTTCTATGCTTTTACGCTCAATGGAAAACTCTTGAAAATAGACATAACCGAGTATAAAAATCCCGGCAAGATAGTTTAACCGTGCGATAGGCGTAAACACATATTCATACACTTCATCCAAAGCCATATCAGGAATTTTCAGAAAGTCGCTCACTATGAATAAGAACAATGCCAGAGTCACCATGTTGCGTGTTTTCAGTCGCGATCGGCTGAAGATATAAAGGGTGGCTATGAGTAGCCAAAACGAACCATTACTATGAAAAAGCCAATCGCACCAGACTTTTCCAAACTTGGAAGTGGGGTTGGCCTGGATAAAATCGGCCCACCACCAAAAGCTTGCCAAATACACCAGCAGATTAGACACAATGCCCAATTGTAAATAACGATGTGCAATGTTAGCTTGGTCGACGAAAAAGCGCATGTAACCACAAGCGATAAAAATCATCGCATTGTCGTAGAGAAAGTGTTCTAAAGGGGGGAAAATCGTATGTAGTTTGACTGGGTCAACCCAACCCAAAGCATGAATCATTGCCATCAACAGCATGAATAGCTCTCGGCTTAGGCCGAAACCAAAACCCCACTGCAGCATATATTCGCGAGACTGCTTGTTTTCACGGTAATTCTTACGCGATATTGTGAACAAGACTATGTAAAAAATGCCGGCAATTCCGTAGTTGACGACGATATTATCTATCCCGCCCCGTCCCCCAGTAAATTGGGTGAGGATATCCAAGAGAATTTTTATGTGGTCTGGTGCCATCAGTAACTTTAGTTAGGGAAAGGCTAATCCGGCTAAGTTGAGGTATCTGAACAATTAAATCGTTACCTAATGTTTAGTCGGCTATTTAAGTTTTAAGCTTCAAAAAACTAAGCTGGCGGCTGATCAATGAATTTATATGCTGTATATTATCATCAAAGCGTTTTTTGAAAATAATCTCGTTTACTGAGCTTCGCGAATGGCGGGTTTAGGGAAACTAAAAACTAAAGCCGACCAGCAGCTTTGGGTCCAGGCTGTGTAAAAACACTAAAATAAAATTAAAAAATTAAAACTTATTCCACATTACTGGAAATTTCATGCGTTTTTGTTACAACTTTTCCCACTCAGCTATAAAATATAGCAAATAAATCTATCGATTTTTCCACCGCTTCTTGGATTTTTACGTTTTTACACTGCATGGGTCGTAACAAGACGATCAAACCCCCATCCAAACAAGCTATAAATATCCGAAAGTCAAATTCCAACCATTTGATCAAGTTCAATGATAAAACCTATCATTCATCATTCCAACCTCATTTTGCAAATAGCCAATTAATTTTACAAGTATCACTTTTCTTGCAGATATAAAAAAACCGCTTTTCAGCGGTTTTTTTATTGACCCTACTTTCCAGAGCTTGAGTCCAGAAAGTAGAGTCTATTACCAAAAGTATTTCCCCTAACGGAGATACTTTATCAGTTTTCAATCCAAATCAATTCAACACGACGATTTTCTGAACGACCTTCTTCGGTTCTATTATCAGCAATCGGTTTATTTTTACCAAAGCCTTTAACAAACAGTCTATTGGTAACACCTTTGCTTTTCAGATAATCGGCTACAGATTTAGCACGTCTTTCAGACAATTTCTGATTATGCGCTACACCACCTTCGCTACTGGTGTGCCCTTGCACATCAATATCATTTTTCAAAGGATAATTATTCAGGCTGTGAGCAACTTCATCCAGAATAGCTTTAGCAGGGACTGTTAACTCAGCAGAATCAACTTTAAAATTTGAGCCTTTCAAAATCAGTTTGATTGGACAGCCATTCACATCAACTTTACTGTTTTTTGGTGTGTCAGAACATTTATCCAGACAGTTATTGACACCGTCACCATCACTATCTAATGTTGAGCAATCAGCAACTGGAGTTGAGCGAGCTGAAGTAACCACGGGAGCAGGCGCATCAACTTTGATTGGTGCAGACACTGGTTTTGGGCCAAAAGGAATTACAAATCCAACGTTAACAACCATATCGTTAAATTCATTAGTACCGGATTGTACGTTAGCATTCAGATTATTATTATATCTGTAGCGAACATCACTACGGAACAATAAATTATCCATCAGCTCGTAGGTAAAACCCACACCAGCTTCGCCAATAAAACCACCACCACATTTGCCAGACAAACAGGTATTCATCGCACCCGCACCTAATACTGTGTAGGGTGAAAATTTATCGCGGAAGAAAAAGTATTGTACATCCGCTGTACCACCAGACATACTCCAAGCACCATTCTGACCGTTGAAACCCTGATAAAAACCTTCCAGTTCCACGTTAAAATGACGATCAATAATTTTTCCAAAGCCCATACCGCCACCCCAGCCATCATCTGCATTCCTATCTCCACCAGTGTGGACATAAGTGCCAAATGGGGCTATATACCAACGATTATCATCGATTGAGGTACCAGCCGCGTGTGCTGTTGGCAGCATTAAACTACTTAATAATAAAGCAATCGGAAGTAATTTGTTTTTTAGCATACTACACCTTCAGTTAAATAAAATTCGAAACTTAATAAATCCAAGGTTTGTTCAATCGAAGTTTTGCAGATCTAAAGACAAAAATACTGTTTGTCGACCAATAAGCATCCGCACATTCCACATGAATTCTTTGGTTTGTAAGATAACTATACCGCAAAATAACATTTAGGGATAGTTTTTTGTTGTTTTATCACCACGCATGTCACTAAAAAAATACATATTATGGATTAATGCAGACAAACATCTCAGGAGATTGACTTTACCCTACGTTTTTCTAATGTACCAGACTCAGCAGAACCCCTGCGGCTACAGCTGAACCGATAACCCCGGCAACATTAGGTCCCATAGCATGCATTAACAAAAAGTTATGTGGATTGCTTTCCAACCCTAATTTATTGGCTACTCTAGCTGCCATAGGTACGGCAGAAACACCTGCAGCACCAATCAATGGATTAATAGGCGTACTACTAAAACGATTCATCATCTTTGCCATAATAACGCCGCTGGCTGTACCAATAGCAAAAGCAATGGCACCAAGCCCCAATATACCCAAAGTTTCCAACTTTAAAAAGGCTTCAGCACTTAGTTTAGATCCTACTGACAAACCTAAAAAAATGGTGACAATATTAATCAATTCGTTTTGAGCTGTTTTACTAAGCCTATCTACAACACCACAAGCATTCATTAAATTACCCAAACAAAACATGCCAATCAAAGGTGCGGCAGAAGGCAATAATAATGCTGTCAGTAGAATGAGCACTAATGGAAACACTATTTTTTCTGAATTACTGACAACTCTTAATTGTTGCATTTCTATGCCGCGTTCTTGCTCAGTAGTCAACGCCCGCATAATAGGTGGCTGGATTAATGGCACTAAAGCCATATAGGAATATGCCGCTACTGCAATGGCACCCAATAGTTCCGGTGCCAGCTTTGAAGCCACATAAATCGCAGTAGGACCATCAGCACCACCAATAATTGCAATTGCTGCAGCTTGTTTAAAACTATAGTCCATACCGGGTACAGCATTCAGAGCCAGAGCACCAAACAATGTGGCAAATATACCAAATTGAGCTGCTGCACCGAGTAACAGCGTTTTAGGGTTGGCTATCATAGGTCCAAAGTCAGTCATGGCCCCTACCCCCATAAAAATCAGCAACGGAAACACTCCGGCCTTGATACCACCGTATAGATAATAGAGAATCCCACCTTCATCGATCATGCCAGCGACAGGAATATTACTAAGCACTGCCCCAAACCCAATAGGCAACAGCAACAAAGGCTCAAAGCCTTTTTTAATAGCCAAATAGAGCAGAAGAAAACCCACTGCCATCATAATAGCTTGTGGGCCAGTAAAATTATATAGCCCAGTACTTTCCCATAAAAGTTTTAGATTTTCCATGTAGTATCTTTAAAGTGTTGAAAACTAACTGCGGGTTTATTGCACATTTACAAGGTAACCAGTACAGTCCCGACAGTTACGGAATCTCCCTGACGGACATTTACCGCACTGACAATACCCGCTACCTTGGCACGAATTTCAGTTTCCATTTTCATCGCTTCCATGACCAAAACCACTTCACCTTCAGCAATATGCGATCCAACATTAACATTGACCTTAAGAATTACCCCAGCCAATGGTGAAATCACCACCCCACTACCACTCACAATAGGAGGCGTTACCAGCAAATCTGGACCCGTTGGAGCAGCAGGTGATAATTGAATCGAAAAATTGGTTCCAGCCGGACCCACAGCAACATGATAATTTCTTCCATCCACATTAACCGAATATTCTTCAGTTACATTTTTTACAGTAGTGGTAGACACAGACATTGGTAATTCGCTAACAACGACTTCTGAACCTGGTGCAGGCTCAAAAGCGGACGGATTGCCCCGATTTTGTATAAACTTCCATCCAACTTGTGCAAACATGCCATCTATCAAGGCATCTTCCTCAACATTTTGGGATAGTTTAAGACCTTCTGCAGCCGCTTTACGTTTAACTTCCGCAAGAATTCTATCCATTTCCGGCTCAAGTAAATCGGCTGGACGACAGATAATTGGCTCTGCACCGTTAAGCACTCGCAGTTGTAACTCCTGATTGACTGCTGCAGGAGTAGCACCGTATTCGCCTTTTAAAACACCCGCAGTTTCTTTACTAATGGTTTTGTAGCGCTCACCGGCCAACACATTTAAAACAGCCTGAGTACCGACTATCTGCGAGGTAGGAGTTACTAATGGGATATATCCCAAATCTTTACGTACTTTAGGGATTTCTAGCAACACTTCGTCAAATTTATCTGCAGCCCCCTGCTCTCTTAATTGACTTTCCATATTGGTGAGCATGCCACCAGGAACTTGTGAAACCAAAATTCGTGCATCTACACCTTTCAAACTACCTTCAAATTGCGCATACTTTTTTCGCACTTCACGAAAATAGGCGGCAATTTTTTCCAGCCTGATTAAATCCAAACCCGTGTCATTCGCTTGCCCCTGAAAACTGGCAACAATGGCCTCGGTGGGGCTGTGACCGTAAGTCATACTGAGTGATGAAATAGCTGTATCTGCATTATCCAATCCTGCCTCTACTGCTTTTATATAAGTACCGACACTTAAACCAGTGGTTGCATGGCATTGCATATGAATAGGAATGGCGACAGCCTTCTTCAATTTACTGACCAGTTCAAAAGCGTCGTAAGGGGTTAACAAACCAGCCATATCTTTGATACAAATGGAGTGAGCTCCCATATCTTCAATAATGCGACCTAATTCCACCCATTTAGCAATGGTATGAACAGGACTGGTGGTATAGGAAATTGTACCTTGCGCATGGGCATCAGTTCGTAATACAGCTTTTATAGCACGCTCAATATTACGCATGTCATTCATGGCATCAAAGATGCGAAAGACATCAACACCATTGATAAAACAACGTTCTACAAATTTATCGACCACATCGTCAGCATAATGCCGATAACCCAATATATTTTGCCCCCTAAATAGCATTTGTTGCGGGGTATTAGGCATGGCTTTTTTCAATAAACGCAGACGTTCCCAAGGATCTTCGCCCAGATAGCGCACACAAGCATCAAAAGTTGCTCCGCCCCAAGACTCTATTGACCAGTAGCCAACTTGGTCCAGTTGTTCACATATTGGCAACATGTCCTCAATACGCAAACGGGTTGCCAATATTGATTGATGCGCATCACGCAATACGACTTCTGTAATACCTAAAGGTTTTTTTACCTTTGCCACGCTTATTTCTCCTAAATGACGTTTTGGGTCGAATTATTTTTTACCTTGTGGGTAAAGGCAATTTCTGCATAAACATTCTCCGCAACGTGTTTTTGCTAGAATGATTGCTTAGTAATTGCCGAAATTACTAATCACTAGAAAAATGGTTAATTTTTTGGGTATTTTTTTCGGTATTGTTGCAAAGCGGCGGCAATAGCTGCAACGACACCCGCATCATCAATTGCTTGACGGGCGGGATGCTGAGTAGGCATGTCCGGAAAAAAACGCTGTATGAAAGTAGACATGCTACTAATCACAAAAACCAACATTGCCAAAAAAGCAAACACGATGCCCATACCAATTAACATTAGCTCAATGCCCGCCGTCAACAAATCATTCATGATGACCTAACCGTAAATCAAAATTAATTGCATTATCACTAAAACGCCAGAATATAACAATCCTCACAACGATTTACCCTGATATTTAACTTTCAGCTAAAAACGCTTTTAACTTAAACAAAGCTGAACACTCAAAAAATAAGCTGATAAATATACACAAATATTTAAATATCTCGGAACCAAGCAGTTGCTATCAGTACACAACATTGAGCATCACTTTGCCACAAAAAGCGGTTCCCAAAAAACAGCTAAGGTAATTACCTCATTAAATGGATTGCAAAAACTCAAGCACCTCAGCAACATGATTTTTGACCTGAACTTTACGCCATTCCTTAATTAGCACACCAGATTCATTAATCAAAAAGGTACTGCGCTCGATACCTCGCACCTGTTTGCCATACATATTTTTCATCTTGATAACAGCAAATAATTCACAGAGTTTTTCCTCTGTATCTGACAGTAAATCGAAAGGAAATTCCTGCTTGGCTTTAAATCCTTCATGCGACTTCAGACTGTCTCTGGATACTCCCAGTATCTCGGCGTTTAATTCCTTAAATTGCACATAATTGTCGCGAAAACCAATACTTTCTTGTGTGCAGCCGGGCGTATTATCTTTGGGATAAAAAAACAAAATTAGCTTTTTACCTTTGAAGTCGGAAAGCTGTATCGATTTATTACCTGTTGCCAAAGCTTGAAAATCTTCAACAACTTGATCAATTAATAGAATATTCATAATACTAACGTTTAATAGGTTCGAGTATGGCATCAATATTCAGGCTATCACAAAAGTCCAGAAATTCCTCACGCAAGGATAAGACTCTCACGTTATCTGGCACCAGTAACACAAATTTACTGGAAAACACCATGTTATTAAAAAAAGCAGCCTGATGTCGATTGGCATTGATTTCCTCAATCACAATACCGCGTTCAACCAAAAAAGAAGTAATAGCAAATAGCAAATCTTTTTTATCCATAGAAATGGTTTCGAGCGTATAAGGTACGCCCAAATGCAGACCATTAACCTCTTCAGGCCGCAGGAAACTTATCTGCATAAGTAATCTTTTTGCAATAGCATCCAAAATACCTTCTAATTTGGCAATTTGATTCCAGTTACCATCCATAAGCATGTATAGGCCTGTAACCTGCGTCAAACTAGATGTACGTAGCTCTAAAACATTACATTGGCAAATACTGACTGCAGATAATGTTTCAACAATAAAATCGTTGGCATTGTTACCTAAAACCGTAATAGCAAGTTGCATGGGGAAAAGTCCGTAAGTTATGCATGGAGTGTAACAGCAATGCTGCCAAAAACCATCCTCTAATTTTTACCAGTATCATCACAATTAATTGCAGTGATGATGGCATTATCGTCGAAATACACGGTTAACAATTTACCTGCTTTAGCTTCTTGCAGCAGCTCATTTTCCACTTTAAAGGCAACACATAATTGTGCATCAGTCACTGGAACTGTCAATTTGAGCTCTGGGTCTGAACGTAACCATGAAAGAAACAACGTCCAGACTATCCATAACAAGGCTATAACGACTATAATTTCGCCATATAGCTCCAACATTTCTAACAGAGTCTTATAACCGCCAAACCATCGAATCTCGTCAGATAGATTCTTCACACCCAGCAACCAGCCGCCTAATGTAAATAAAGGCAATAAAAAATATAGCCACAATCCCCAACTCAATACTGACAAAAACCATGACCCACATTTCTGTTGCAAACTTTGTAAATGTGGTTGATTAATAATGATATCTTTCATTTTTTTCTGAGCCCCCGATCCAAAGTCACCCAGACAGCGCGCTGACCCCGTTTTTTACGTAAAGCTTTTATACAACCATTGACAGTCGTGCCAACATTAATCATCCAATAAACAATGGGATACCAGATCATCCAGTAATAATGTTTAGCCGAACCGCCACTTTGCCGCTCATAGTGTGAGTCAATACTCAAACTGACTGCAAATTGAATTAGACAGGTAACACAGAGCAACATACTGGTCCAGCGTGGCGACAAGTCTTCTAATGCATCTTGAGGCTGATCCAAAGCCATCCATTGCACGGGTGTAGCCAGCAATATAGCTAAAACCAAAAACGCCCAGCATAGACTGACACAGCATTCGAGATATAAAAGCCACATTCCCCGAGAACGCCAACACCATAAGGCACGAAAATAGCGCAACATAACTTCAACACCGCCTTGCGCCCAGCGACTACGCTGTTTCCATAAGCCATTTAAGGTTTCTGGCATCAATACCCAACATAAAGCATTCGGTTCAAAACGAATATTCCAACCGGCTAATTGTAACTTCCAGCTAATATCTATATCTTCAGTTACCATATCCGGACTCCAGTAACCGACCTCATGTAATGCGGTTTTACGAAATCCTGCTATCACTCCTGAGATAGTAAATACATGCCCATATGCGCGTTGCGCACGCTTTATCATGCCAACAATGGCTGAAAATTCGCCCACCTGGATTTTGCCCAACAGGGTAGATCGATTACGTATTCTCGGATTTCCGGTGACTGCACCCACCTGCGGATTATCAATAAAATGTCTGACGATCCAAGCAGTAGCATTCGGAGCCAATAGTGCATCGCCATCAATACCAATTAAAATTTCACTTTTAGCTAATAAAGCAGCGGTACGTAATCCCACTGCTTTACCCTGATTACTGGCTAAATTGACAACTCGAATCAACGGATGTTTAGCAGCCAGTTCATGCAGAATTTCTAGCGTATTATCCTTGCTGCCATCATTAATAGCGATTATTTCATAATTTGGATATTGCTGATGCAAAAGGTATTCGATAGTTTCACGAACGTTTTCACCTTCGTTATAACAAGGGATTAATATCGAAACAGGTGGATATTCTGTCAAAACAGGTAAGTCTGCCAGTACATTTTGACGCTTACGCTCCCAGCGAAGATAATAAATAATACCGCCCAACATCCAGACATAAGCCATCAACAAGGGATAGTAAAAAATAAATCGTGACAACAACTCGTTGGCTGCTTCCCAAGGCAATTCTTCAAAACGCTCTTGAAATATCAACCACCAATCAATTAATTGTTGAAACCACGGTTGCGCGATAAGTTTGTCCATTGCCTACTTTATTAATCTTTTTTAGTCACTGGAAAGAAATTTTTCATCTCTTCCAGTTTGGGCTGATCGTGATAAACATTATCTGGGTAATAACCAATATGCTTAACGCCTAACTTTTTCAATAACTGAAATTGCTCTACAAACACAGGCATTGGAATATCTTGCTGTTTTACCCAGTCGACTGCCTGTAATTCGAATAACATCTTATCCAAACCATTAGGATAGGCAGCGGTTTTTTCGACTAACTCAGTTAACCATTTCTTAGGATCATCGGCCTTTTCCATGAAAGGCATGGCTTCCACCGCTACAAAATCGTAATGTTTAAGAAAGGCTGGAAAAGATTGCGCATACCACTCTTCACTATACGGCTTTAACAAAGGTAAGGCATAAAAGTTACGTGCGGTTTTGATATAGGGACGATAATAACGCACTTTATCTGCCAAATAATCAGTAAACTGCCCTATTAGCTCCGTTTTTTGCTGCGCCCAGCGCAAACGCAAATCACTGCTCGCGTGAATTTTGTCAAAGTCTGCTGGCAAATCCCAAACATTATGAGTAAATTCCATCGCTAATGGCGATACATCTTCATAATCGGACAAAATACCATCATCATGGAAAAGTATACCGTTAAAATCACAGTGTTTTGCCAAATCTTCATAGATATCCGCTATATACTGACGTGCCTCGGGATTAAAGGGTGATAAACGTGTATACACATGTCTAGCCAATTGCGGCTCACCATCGCGCCATTCCTTAACATACCATTTTAATGGCACATCTGCTTTATAAGCCATAATAGGCATCCACGCATAAACTTTTACCGCAGCACGGCTTCTCAATTGCAGGGATACATGATTAAACATGTCTCTCCTAACAGGCAGATGCCGATTGGGGAAATATAACTGATCGGCGTTACCATCGCCATCCGGATCAGAATATGCCTGTAAAAAAACAGTATTTGCGCCACTTGCCTTAATTCGCTCAACCAATGCTGACAAATTTCGCTCGGTCTGATCTTCGTCTTCATCATAGATATAGTCCATATCTACATGAGCTACCCGTAATTCCAATCCAGAACGTTGATGCTTAACTATAACCGCAAATTTGTCTGCATTCGGATCATCAGCGATCATCATGCGTTTCATGACACTGATATCAGACAAGTTATTAACCCCATCATTCAAACCCATAGTTAAACGCATACCGGCAAGTTTGGCCGCCTCAAGTGCAATAGCATTGTATTCACCATAAGGCCAAACCATCACCCGTGGACGCTTACCAATTAGCTGAAACAAACGTTCCGAACTTTTGTCCAATTCCTGAAAAATACGTTTGCGATAGCTTTCATCGTTTTCGTATTCATCGTATTCAGCACTATATAAACGTGAAGTAACAGCGCTTTCTTCATTACCTTGTGGGTTTGCAGGAATACTATGGTGCAAATCATGACTATGGGAAGCAATTTCAACCAGACCACTATTCATAACTTCCCTCAACTGAGGGATCGTCATCAATGGTTTCGGCGTGGATACATTTTGTTGTTCCAACCAAGTGCCGACCACCGCCACTGTTGCGGGATATTTGTACTTTTTCAATAAGGGCATGACACGCGTGTAAAAACTTTGATAGCCATCATCAAAACTTAAAATCACCGCTTTACTGGGCAACCCCTTTTGTCCGACTTGTGCATCGAGTAAATCCTGAATACTAATTACGTGATAATTATTGCTTTTTAGCCAAGCGAACTGTTGATCAAGGTTCGTTTTGTTAACAGCAAGACGATCAAAAGGCGGAGTTTTTTCTTCTACTTCTAAAATATCATGATAATTTAAGACTATAAAACTTGAATTAGCGACATCCGCCAACGCTAGCGGAGTACAAGTAAAGCTAAAAATGGCAAAAACTAATCGGGCAAAAATGCGCATATGGATTTATTAAATCGAGAAAAAACGGGAAACTGCTGGTTATCAGTTTGTTAAGAAGACCAGAATTGAGCTTGTGATTTTAACCGAAACACTGTTTTTTAGCGGGTTTTATTTGCCAGCCATGTCTCAATTCATTTTTTTAATTAACAACAAACCCTATTAATTTTAGCAACAATCCAGAATCATGCGAATTCTTGCATTTTCATAATGACCACTGGCTTTTATTTCACCTAAGAACGGACGATCAGCGTAGATTTAGTTAAAATAAAAACTATGACAGAACATAATACAACGCAACTTACCCCCATGATGCAGCAATACACTCGCATCAAAGCACAGCACCCAGAAACACTGCTTTTTTACCGCATGGGTGATTTTTACGAACTTTTTTTCGACGATGCCAAAAAAGCAGCGTATTTGCTCGACATTACGTTGACAGCCAGAGGCCAGTCAGCGGGTCAGCCTATTCCAATGGCAGGCATACCCTATCATGCTGCCGAAAACTATATTGCTCGCCTACTCAAACAAGGCGAATCCATTGCTATTTGCGAACAAATCGGCGATCCAGCAACCACTAAGGGACCCGTGGAGCGTAAAGTAATGCGTATAGTTACACCGGGCACGGTAACTGACGAAGCATTACTTGAAGATCGCAAGGATAATCTACTGGTAGCGTTGGCTACTCTCGAGAAATACTATGGCATTGCTAGTCTTGATCTAGGTAGCGGCAAGTTTATTCTTCAACAATTTACTGACGAAACCCAATTATTGAGCGAAATCGAACGTCTCAACCCCGCAGAACTACTTTATGATGAAAATTATAAATTGCCGATTGCCCTTAAAGAGCGTCGAGGTTTGTGTAAACGTCCTCCCTGGCATTTTGACCTTGATAGTTGCCGACAATTACTCCTAAAACAATTTAATTGTCACGATCTTAAAGGCTATGGTTGTGAACAGTTACCCGCGGCCATTTGTGCAGCAGGTAGTTTACTGCAATTTATTCGAGACACCCAGCAATGTAGCCTGCCACATATTCAAGGCATTCGAGTTGAATATATTGAGGATGGCATTTGTCTTGACGCTGCCAGTCGCCGTAATCTGGAGCTGGATACACATCCCAGTGGACAAATGCAATTTACTCTATTGGGTGTACTGGATAAAACAGTCACCGCAATGGGTAGTCGTTGTTTACGGCGCTGGTTACATAGACCTCTGCGCGATCATAATGTCATCAACGGCCGCTATGCCTGTATTGACAGCCTTACGCATAAACACTTGTATTTGACGGTACAGGAAAGCCTGCGCCAAATAGGTGACATAGAACGCATCAGCTCACGGATTGCTTTAAAATCTGCCCGCCCTCGTGACCTGTTAGTGTTGCGACATACGCTGGCTACTTTGCCACAATTACAATCACTACTTACCAATAGTGATAATGCCCACCTGGAAAACTTGCGGGAACAACTGCGAGAACAACCCGAATTATTGATGCTCCTGCAACGCGCTATTATTGACAACCCACCAGTCTTGATACGTGACGGAGGAGTCATCGCGCCCGGCTACCATCCTGAGCTTGATGATCTTCGCAATCTGAGTCAAAATGCTGATCAGTTTTTAATTGATATGGAGCAACGGGAACGCCAATCTAGCGGTATTACCAATCTTAAAATCAATTACAATCGGATACATGGTTATTATATTGAAATTTCCAACTCTCAAGCCGACAAAGTACCCGCGCATTACACACGCAAACAAACGCTAAAAGGCGCAGAACGGTATATCACCCCAGAATTAAAAAGTTTTGAAGATAAAGTACTAAGCGCCCGAGAAAAATCACTGTCCTTTGAAAAAGCTCTATATGAGGACTTACTAACCCGCTTATCCGCTTCTCTTCATGACTTACAACTTTGCGCCTCTGCTTTGGCCGAGCTGGATGTTTTAGTCAATTTTTCTGAACGTGCCGATACCCTTAATTTAAACCCGCCGCATCTCAGCCAGGAACCAGGACTAAATATTGTGGCCGGTCGACATTTGGTAGTAGAACAATTATCCAGTATACCTTTCGTGGCCAACGATCTAAGTTTTTGCGACGAAAAGCGCATGCTGATCATTACCGGCCCCAATATGGGAGGCAAATCAACGTATATGCGCCAAGCAGCACTAATCGTTATCCTTGCGCATATTGGCTGTTATGTTCCTGCTCAATCAATGCACTGTGGCCCCATTGATAAAATCTTTACCCGCATTGGTGCCTCAGACGATTTAGCCAGTGGCCGCTCGACCTTTATGGTGGAAATGTCAGAAACTGCCAACATTCTGCACAATGCCACCCGTAATAGCCTAATACTGATGGACGAAATTGGTCGCGGCACTAGTACCTTTGACGGCTTATCTTTGGCTTGGGCGTGTGCTGATTACCTGGCTCATCACACTATGGCGTTTACCTTGTTTGCTACGCATTATTTCGAACTGACCACACTGGCAGAAGAACAAAGCACCATTCGCAATATTCATTTGGACGCCATGGAACACGGTGACAAAATCGTTTTTCTACATGCAATTAAAGACGGGCCTGCCAATCAAAGTTATGGCCTGCAGGTTGCTGCTCTGGCAGGTGTTCCACAAGTGGTTATCGCAAAAGCAAAAAACAAATTACAACAATTGGAAAATCTGGCTTATGTTGATCAGAGCAATCAACGTGAGATCAACCAGCTAGACTTGTTTTCTAGCCAGGAATGCCACCCGGCAGTTTACTTTTTGGATGACATCGATCCTGACAATTTTAGTCCTAAGCAGGCTTTAGAAGTTTTATACAAACTAAAATTATTAGTAAAAAAAGCAAAGTAGTTAAGAGTACATGGAAAAAACTATAATTAAAACTAAGACAGCAGACTGACACATGAACTATAAAGAGCCTACTGGATTAAATTTTACTGACGTTATTGCCCTAAAATTTACCAAAATCCGTTTTTTTTAACATAACAATCCTTTCTTAGCTTGTTCCCAGGCCCTGTGGAACATTATAATGGAGTGCCTTACAATCATATTCTGAACTTTTGCCGATCAAATCACTCTTCATTTTTCTATTATCGCTGATCAGTCATCACTAAATAGCTTAAACCATGACAAACACAACATTTAAACCCTGCGATCTGGTCATATACGGCGCTCTAGGTGATTTATCAAAACGTAAACTATTGGTTTGCTTATATCGCCTGGAAAAACATAATCTTCTGGAACCTGATACCCGTATTGTAGGTGTAGACAGGCTGGACGAAAGTAACGAAAGTTTTATTGGAATTGCCCATACAAGCCTACTGGCTTTCTTAAACCATGAGATAGACGAGACTATTTGGCAAAAATTTTCACAACGCCTATCTTATTTAAAAATAGATCTTACACAGCCAGAACAGTATAAACAACTGGCCGGAGTGTTGGACCCTGAGCAACGCATTATGGTCAACTATCTTGCTGTGGCACCGTTTTTGTTTAAAAACATTTGCCATGGTCTACAAAGTAGTGGAGTTGTCAATGCAGACACACGCTTGATCATGGAAAAACCTATTGGTCATGACTTGCCTTCCTCCAAAGAAATTAACGATGTGGTTGCCGAAGTTTTTCACGAGGATCAAGTTTACCGCATTGACCATTATCTTGGGAAAGAGACTGTACTCAATTTATTAGCTCTGCGCTTCGCCAATTCCATTTTCACGACCAACTGGAACCATAATACTATCGATCATATTCAAATTACTGTGGGCGAAGACATAGGAATTGAAGGTCGCTGGGAGTATTTTGATAAAACAGGCCAGTTGCGTGACATGTTACAAAACCATCTGTTACAAATCCTAACTTTTGTAGCAATGGAGCCACCGGCGGATTTATCGGCTGAAAGCATCCATAGTGAAAAAATCAAAGTACTTAAAGCACTACGACCAATTACCGAACGAAATGTCGAAGAGAAAACCGTGCGAGGTCAATATAGCAGCGGTTATATTAACGGCAAGGCAGTACCAGGCTATCTTGAAGAAACGGGAGCCAATACCAGTAGCACCACTGAAACATTTGTTGCCATTCGTGCTGATATAGACAACTGGCGCTGGGCTGGCGTGCCATTTTATATGCGCACTGGCAAACGCACCCCCAACAAGCGTACGGAAATCGTCGTAAACTTCAAACAATTGCCGCACAATATATTTAAGGACAGCTTTCGAAGCCTACCTGCCAATAAACTGGTTATCCACTTACAACCCAATGAAGGCGTGGAAATCATGATGTTAAATAAGGTACCGGGTATTGATGGCAATATTAAGTTACAACATACCAAACTAGATTTAAGTTTTTCTGAAACTTTCAAAAATAGCCGTATTTTTGGTGGTTATGAAAAATTAATTCTAGAAGCGTTACGTGGCAATACCACTTTATTTTTAAGTCGCGAAGAAATTGAACAAGCCTGGATTTGGATAGATTCTATCCAATCAGCATGGTCAAAAAACCGCATCACGCCTAAAGCTTATCCAGCTGGTAGCTGGGGACCCTTAGCTTCTGTTGCTCTTCTAGCTCGCGATGGTCGCGGCTGGGAAGAATAAATTCTGCTTAGATTTTTGAGAAATACTGTTATGGTTAGAGAATTTCACTTTGAGCATCGTACTCATTTGTTTACGGCGCTAACAGCCGAATGTCACGATATTTTGTCCGAATCGCTTAGCAAAAACGGCTCAGCGACATTATTCGTGTCTGGCGGCAGCACACCAGTTCCCCTTTATGAATCTTTGTCTAAAGCTGAATTGGCCTGGAAAAAAATTAAAGTAGCTTTAGTGGACGAACGCTGGGTCGATCAGCAAAACCCAGCTAGCAATGAAGCGTTAATCAAACGCAGCTTGCTAATCAATAACGCCAAGGCAGCCACATTTTTTGGCATGAAAACCACCGATGATCGAGCAAATAAAGGACAGAGCCAAACAGAAAGTCGTTACCGAACTCTACCGCAACCCTTTACTGTAGCGATCGTAGGCATGGGTATAGACGGTCACACTGCTTCATTATTTCCTGGCGCTAAAGGTCTAAATACAGCACTAAAAATGGAATCTGAGCAGATTACTGCCGCTATAGTTGCCAAACAAAGCGCTGTTACTGGTGCGAATACAGAACGACTGACTTTAACTTTGTCAGCCTTATTAAAATGTGAACGCCTGATTATTCTTTTGACTGGAGAAGACAAACTGGCTGTGTTTGAGCAGGCCATGAAACCAGGTCCAATTGAGGAATTACCTATACGAGGCTTACTACATCAGGAAAAGGTACCTGTAGAACTGTATTGGGCACCCTAAGCATAAAGTAAAAACTAGATTACATCTCTTCCTCTGCACTAGCCTCTGTGCTGTTGATGCCGACACATCTGGCAGAGGATAGAGTGATTAGTTAAATAACAACTACTCACTATCCTTTAAATTATATTTCTTAACAATACTCAACTAACTAAGCAATTTATGGCAGATAAAGCTTAGCCAGCCTGAATATTTTCGCATTCTGTTACATTCTGACAATATACTTAAAAGTAGCCAAACTTCAACAGTAATAATGTATAGTAGACTTGCTATTTTTAGAACTGCATAAAATTGGTTTTGGTTTAGGAGTTCGTGCTTTTATACCTATATATCCACAACCTGAAAACATTTTCACCTCTTCACAAGTGGGTTAAACGCGCATAATTCTTTACTCTTGATTCAAAAAATAATTAAATTGGCGCACAAATTATTTCCCTCTACATAGCTCAGGAGCCTTATGCATCCAGTATTAGAAAATGTGACTACTACCATAAAGGAACGTAGCCACACCACACGCACCGCTTATTTAGCAAGAGTAGCTGACAGTATTGACAAAGGCCCGTACCGTGCCAAACTGGCATGTGGCAATCTGGCCCACGGCTTTGCAGCCTGCGGCACTGGCGAGAAACAAGATCTTGCGCAAGGTCAAAAACCTAATGTTGCAATAATCTCCGCCTACAATGATATGTTATCCGCACACGAGCCTTACAAAGATTATCCGGCAATTATTAAACAAGCCATCCACGATGCCGGAGGTGTTGCTCAATTTGCTGGTGGCGTACCAGCCATGTGCGATGGTGTAACCCAAGGTCAACCTGGAATGGAATTATCGCTGTTTAGTCGCGATGTAATTGCTCTCTCCACTGCCGTCAGCCTTAGCCACAATATGTTTGATGCCGCTTTATACTTAGGTGTTTGCGATAAAATCGTACCGGGTTTATTGATAGGCGCACTCAGCTTTGGTCATCTACCAGCGGTTTTTGTGCCTGCCGGCCCAATGCCAAGCGGCTTGCCGAATAAGGAGAAAGTGCGTATTCGACAACTCTACGCGGAAGGAAAAGTTGGACGCAAAGAACTGTTAGAATCTGAATCACAATCCTATCACAGCCCAGGTACTTGTACGTTCTACGGCACGGCTAACAGCAATCAAATGATGGTCGAGATTATGGGCTTGCACCTACCGGGCAGCTCTTTCATCAACCCTAATACTCCACTAAGAGACGAGTTAACCAAAGCAGCTGCTCAACAAGCATTGAAATTCACTGCACTTGGCAATGATTTTCGACCTATAGCCCATGCCATTGACGAAAAAGCCATCATCAATGCCATCATTGGCTTACTAGCTACAGGCGGCTCTACCAATCACACTATACATTTAATAGCTATTGCCCGTGCTGCGGGCATCTTAATTAACTGGGACGATTTCGATAAGTTGTCAAAAATCATCCCATTGCTAACCAAAATTTATCCAAATGGCTCTGCTGACATTAATCATTTTCAAGCGGCGGGTGGCATGGGTGTATTGATAGCAGAGCTATTGCGTAATGGCTTGTTACACGAAGACATTTTAACTATAGGCAACCATTCGGGCATGACACAATATTGCCAGGAACCCTATCTAAGCGACGGCCAACTACTCTGGCGTGATTGCCCAGATAAAGCACTGGACAACACCGTCATTAGCTCAGTCTCGCAACCGTTTGCAGCCGGTGGTGGTTTACATGTTATTCATGGTAATTTAGGTCGTGGCGTATCAAAAATATCAGCTGTTGCCGAACAACACCAAGTAGTAACGGCACCTGCCGTTGTATTCGATGATCAGGATGATGTAGTTGCGGCCTTTAAACGTGGTGAACTGGAAAAAGATTGTATTGTGGTACTGCGCTTTCAAGGGCCAAAAGCGAATGGCATGCCAGAACTGCATAAATTGACCCCCCCTCTTGGTGTGTTGCAAGACAGAGGCTTTAAAGTAGCTCTCATTACAGACGGCAGAATGTCGGGGGCCTCTGGAAAAGTGCCTTCCGCAATTCATATGTGTCCAGAATGCATAGATGGTGGCCCGTTGACCAAGGTACAGAATGGCGATGTAATTTCCCTCAACACTCAAACAGGCGAAGTCAATGTCTTAATTGATCAAACTGAGTTTGATGCACGAGTTCCCATATTAAACTCTGCAAAAAATCATCATTTTGGTATGGGGCGTGAACTATTTGGTGCTTTTCGCGCCAATGCTTCGTCAGCCGAAACCGGAGCAACCAATTTGTTTTTTGTTGATTAATTATAACTATAAAGAGAATTTAAAATGAGTGTATCAATTAAGGAAGTAATGACAACTTCACCCGTTATGCCGGTAATGGTGATAAACCAACTTGATCAAGCAGTCCCATTGGCACGAGCGCTGGTTGAGGGCGGTTTAAAAGTATTGGAAATTACCTTAAGGACTCCTGTTGCACTAGAAGCGATTCGTCGCATCAAAGCAGAAGTGCCGGGTGCGATAGTGGGTGCTGGTACTATTATCAATACAAAAACCTTGGATCAAGCACTGGAAGCAGGTGCTGAGTTTATTGTCAGCCCTGGCATAACGGACAGTCTGCTAACGGCTGCATTAGCCTCTGGCGTACCTATTTTACCAGGCGTTATCACGCCCAGCGAAGTCATGCGGCTACTGGATAAGGGAATTACTGCTATGAAGTTTTTCCCCGCTGAAGCAGCTGGCGGCATTCCCATGTTAAAATCACTTGGCGGCCCACTGCCACAAGTAACGTTTTGCCCCACTGGTGGAGTTAATCCGAAAAATGCACCGGATTATTTAGCATTAAGCAATGTTGCTTGCGTTGGTGGCTCATGGATGGCTCCAGCTGAGTTAGTTGATGCAGGCGATTGGGCTGAAATTACCCGCCGTGCAGCTGAAGCTACTGCATTAAAAAAGCAGTAATATCTATTTTAGATTAGTTACACCTGAGTTTTGGTTTTCTGGATACTAGCAGAGGTTGGTTTCACATCCTCTGCTGGTAATTTCTAATCTAAAAGTCTGCTTCCAACAGAAAATAGACTCATCATTTAAACCCAAAAACTAACACCCAAATTAATCTTATTTTTTATCTGTTCTTAAAAAAATCGATATGCATTTATAGTGCAACATCTGTTTTTTACTACAGTTTTATGAAGCCTTCTAATATGTAAATCACACACATCCCTTACATAAGTCGCTATTTGGCTTAGCATTATTTTACGCGCAGTATTTATTGCCCTTTTTATGGTTGACTTTTAAGCGAAAATACTTCAATTTACGCATCTGGTGTGGCTATCCAATGCCCTCGGCGAATGCCGAAACAGCCCTAAAAGATAGCCATCCAAACAGAGCATAAAACTAATATTAGTCTTAACAACATAAAATCGTACTCTGTCTCATCAACAGATTACCAGGAGGAAACATATGAAGAAGCCTGTAAAAAACTGGCTGCTTGCTTCGACTGTAGCTACTTTACTTGCTGCACCCACTGTATCTACTGCTAACAGCGACCTTGAAAAATTGACACAAGACCCTGCAAACTGGGCATCTTGGGGCGGTGATTACGCCGGCACTCGTTACAGCAAACTGTCGCAAATCAATACTCAAAACGTTAAAACCCTGCAACCAGCTTGGTCTTTTTCAACTGGTGTTTTACGTGGTCACGAAGGCGGACCTTTAGTTGTTAACGGTGTTCTGTACATCCACACTCCGTTTCCAAACACAGTTTACGCAATCGATCAAAATACCAAAGCAGTGCTTTGGGAATTTACCCCAACCATGGACGCCGACGTCACCATTCCTGTAATGTGTTGCGACACGGTTAACCGTGGATTAGCATATGGGGATGGCAAAATTTTCTTACAACAATCTGATACAGTTTTAACTGCATTAGATGCAAAAACCGGCAAACGCGTATGGAGCGTACAAAACGGCGACCCTAAATTGGGTATGACCAACACCAACGCACCTATTGTAGTTAAAGACAAAGTTATCACAGGTATTTCAGGTGGTGAGTTTGGCGTACGTGGCTTTTTGGCTGCATACAATATTCGTACTGGCCAGCTGGATTGGAAAGGTTACAGTATGGGTCCAGACAAAGACACTCTGATTAATCCAACTAAAACTACTGCCTGGAAAGATGGAAAAACACAAGTAGTTGGTACAGATTCTGGTACTAGTACTTGGAAAGGCGACCAATGGAAAATTGGTGGCGGTACAACTTGGGGCTGGTATAGCTACGACCCTAAACTGAACTTGGTTTATTACGGCTCAGGCAACCCTTCAACTTGGAACCCTGTTCAACGTCCAGGTGACAATAAATGGTCCATGTCATTGTGGGCTCGTGATGCAGACACTGGCGAAGTTAAGTGGGTATACCAAATGACTCCACACGACGAGTGGGATTATGATGGTATCAACGAAACTGTTCTGGTTGACCAAGAAGTTAAAGGCAAATTACACAAAACTATCGTGCATTTTGACCGTAACGGCTTTGGTTACACTTTAGACCGTGAAACTGGCGAATTATTGGTTGCTGAAAAATTCGACAAATCTGTCAACTGGGCTAGCCATGTTGATCTGAAAACTGGTCGCCCAGAAGTAGTGCCAGAATTTAGTACAGAAGCGCATGGTGAAGACGTTAATACTGTAGGTACATGCCCTGCTGCATTAGGCTCTAAAAACCAACAACCAGTTTCTTACTCTCCACAAACAGGCTTGTTCTATATTTCAGGCAACCATTTGTGCATGGAGTACGAACCATTTGAAGTAACCTATACAGCTGGTCAACCTTATGTGGGTGCAACACTGTCTATGATGCCTGCTGGCGCTGACGCCATCACTGGTAAAAAAGACGGTACAACTAACTTAGGCCAATTCACTGCTTATGATGCTAAAACTGGTAAAATTGCTTGGTCAAACAAAGAACAATTCTCTGTATGGTCTGGCTCTGTTGCAACAGCTGGCGGCGTAGTTTTCTACGGCACTCTGGAAGGTTATCTGAAAGCGGTTGATGCTAAAACCGGTAAAGAATTATATAAATTCAAAACCCCATCTGGCATCATCGGTAACGTAAATACCTGGGAATTCCAAGGTAAACAATATGTAGGCGTTCTGTCAGGTATTGGCGGCTGGGCCGGTATTGGTATCGCTGCTGGTCTGGACGATGGTTCTTCATCAACCAACTCAGAAGGTCTGGGAGCGGTTGGTGCTTACAGAAGCTTAAGCTCTTACACCAAACTGGGTGGCACATTAACTGTGTTTGCTCTGCCTAACTAATTTCTAAGCAATTAGATTAAAGTGAAGCTAAAGCCTTGGCCGAGCAATCGGTCAAGGCTTTTTTATGTATTGTATAAAGGATACTGCAATGAAAATCTTTTCGACTTCCACAAAACATCTAGCGCTACTGAGCTTGGTACTAGTAATAAGCAACGCGAATGCGCAAGATAAATTCAAGGTCTGTGCAGACCCGCTACATCCTCCTTACTCAACTAAAGATCTGACAGGTTATGAAAATAAAATTGCTGAACTTTTTGCTCAGCAATTAGGTCAGGAACTGGAATATACTTGGTTTCCTGAACGCATGGGTTTCATTCGCAATACCCTAAAAGCAGAAACTGACAACAACAAGGGCTTTAAATGTGACGTGGTGATGGGATTACCAACGGGATCAGATATTGCCGATACTACAAAGGCTTACTTACATTCCACCTATGTGTTATTAATTGCAAAAGGTCGGGGATGGGATGATATATCCGACCCATCGCAATTGTATAATCTGCCTTTACCAAAACAAGAACAAATAAAAATTGCCATGTTTGATAGAGGCCCTGGGACAGACTGGCTGCAAAAGCATGGTTTACTAGAGCAAGGTATACCCTACCAAAGCATGACCGGAGATGGTGAAAATAATACCGCAATGCACATTGAAAAAGACTTACGCTCCGGTGCTATTGATATGGTCATTTTGTGGGGGCCTATGGCAGGCTATATTCAGTCTCAAAACCCAAACAACTATATTTCCATACCTATGCAATCGGCTGAAGGCATAAAATTTGATTTTTCTATCTCCATGGCGGTACGTCAAGGTGATAACAAACGCAAACAACAACTGAATGAATTAATTACCCAGAATAAAGATAAAATACACGACATCATTGGAAGTTACGGCATTATCATGCTGCCAGAAGAGAGTCAAAAACAACAAAACCAGTAAATGTTATTTAACTCATATACATTCATATTCATTTTTTTTCCAGTCGTATTTCTAGGCTTTTTCTTGATTGGCAGGTATCGCCACACTTATTCATTACTGTGGCTTACTCTTGCCTCTGTATTTTTTTATGGCTGGTGGGATATCCGCTATGTTGTACTACTTTTATGTTCGATTAGCTTCAATTACGCTGCAGGCTATTTTATTGGCAAGAAAATAACACAGCCCTTACGGAATGGTGAATCAAAAATAGCTTTGATTCTGGCCATTTTTTTGAATTTACTGATGTTAGGCTACTTTAAATATGCCAACTTTTTGATGGTTAATTTTAACCAATTTTTAGACACCTCCTTCTCTATAAACTCTATCACTCTTCCTCTCGGCATTTCTTTCTTTACCTTTACACAAATCGCTTTCTTGGTAGACACCTACCAAGGTAAAGTTAAGGAGTTTAACTTTATACACTACACTCTATTTGTTACGTATTTTCCCCACTTAATTGCTGGCCCAGTACTGCATCACAAAGAAATGATGCCGCAATTTGCCAAGCAACAGGTGTGTCGAGCCAATATGAATAATATAGCAACTGGATTTACCATTTTCGTTATCGGTCTGGCAAAAAAAACGCTGTTGGCAGATTCTATGGCAGAGTTTTCTACACCCATTTTCAATGCCGTTGCACAAGGTGGACAGCCTATGCTCTTTGAGGCGTGGATAGCAGCTTTAGCTTATACATTCCAGTTATATTTCGATTTCTCTGCCTATTGTGATATGGCCATCGGCCTGTCACTGATGCTCAATGTCCGCCTACCTTTAAACTTTAACTCTCCATACAAAGCAACTAATATCATTGAGTTTTGGCGCCGCTGGCATATAACACTGTCTCGTTTTTTACGTGATTATTTGTATATTCCTTTAGGGGGTAACCGGCATGGCAAGTATCAACGTCATCTAAATTTAATGATCACCATGCTGCTTGGCGGGTTGTGGCACGGCGCTGGCTGGACTTTTATAATATGGGGAGGATTGCATGGCATATACCTGATTATCAACCATCTATGGCGCGCAATGAAAGCCTATCTGCAAATTGGTCAAGGAGGGAGAATGTTTAATTTTTTAAGCGGTATACTAACCTTTGGTGCAGTGGTAGTCGGCTGGGTTTTTTTTCGTGCAGACACCTACTCTTCAGCAATAACCCTTCTGCGTGGCATGCTTGGCATGAACGGCATATCCCTACCCTCCCTTTTTGAAGAAAAACTAAGCTCTTACCTATTAAACAACAATAACGTTATTTTTAAAGGGTTACATCCTTTAGTTTATGATCTAAACCCCAATGCTGCGATTTTTTTTATAACGGTATGTTGTTTGTTGGTTTGGGCAACACCGAATATAGCTCAACTTTTTCAAGACTATCATCCGACCTGTGAAGACTTGTCGAGTCACAACCACTCAGCATCAGGAACACCCTTAGTTGGGTTAACGAAAAAAGTGATGCCTTACTATCAATGGCAACCTTCTAAAATTTGTGCATGGCTGATTGGTGTACTATTTTGTTTTTCTATTTTGGAATTAAACCACGTAAGTGAGTTTTTATATTTCCAATTCTGAATATGCGCCAGTATCTCAACCACTTATTTTTAGCATTCTTAATCACCTTGTGCATATATGTTGGTTTTGCGTGGTGGGCACAGCCCATTTATGGTGATCTAACTCGCAGTGGACGCTGGCCCGAACATGAGTTTGGCCCGACCAAACAAGCTCCTGTTATTAACGTAAAAGCTAATGGCAACTTTATGAGCCCTCCTGATGTCATGGTATTAGGGGATTCATTTACAGAGCAGAATCTCTGGCAATCGGTATTATCAGAAAAAACCGGATTGGTCGTAAAGTCATTCAGCTTTGAAGGAGACTGCATACTGGATTGGATAGCGGCAGCCAAACAAACAGACAGTAAAATTATTATGATTGAAACTGTGGAAAGAAATTTTCTTAAAAAATTTTCTACTCTTACTACATGTTCCCAACATCCACTACTACCAATTTATATACCCGCAGGACTAAAAGAGACTAATCGACCTATCTGGCCACCGTCGCTAAACTTTTTCTTATTAACCCATACCGCATTGAATACTTTTAGATTACTTGTTCAAAACGAACACACACTAAAATCAAACAATGTAGTGAATACGCCCATCCTGAATACCTGTGCAAAATTTTCTCATCGCCGCAATGATAGACTGCTATATTTTGCTGACGATGACTTAAAACAAAATTGGCATGAGCAGGAAATACAAGCTGCAATTAAAAATGTACTGCAAATTCAGAAGGATATAAGTATGGGCGGTAAAAAGTTTATTCTAATACTCGCCCCTGATAAATCAACAGTTTATAGCAGTTGCTTTCTAGGTAAAAATGAACCCCAAAAATCCATATCAGAATATCTGATTTCGGCGGGAGTGAACACTCCAGATTTAACCAATCTATTTAAACAAGATATCAATAACATAATAGACCTATATGATCCAGACAACACACACTGGAGTCACGCAGGCTATCTGTTAGCCGGCAATGAAATCGGCCAATATGTAAATTCACTAGTTACCCGATCGGCCAAACATTTGAACTAAATGCGAAAAAAAACTAACTTTGTCATTCGATAGTTGCGACCACTCGAATCGCCACCGCCAATTTCCGTCAATTGTCCCCGGCGTATTCATTCTATCTGCCGAACCCAGCAATAAAATATCCTGCATAGGTATAATGGCTAAATTAGCTACCGATGCCATAGCGGCATTAATAAGACTATGTGGCATTGGCATACTAGGCCATCCCAAATAATCATAAATACGTTGCTTATCCCCATCATTTAAGTTTTCAAACCATCCCAGTGTGGTATCGTTGTCATGCGTACCCGTATAAACCACACAGTTAGTTGGATAATTCATCGGCAAATAAGGATTTCTAGGATTACCATCAAAAGCAAATTGCAAAATTTTCATGCCGGGTAAATGAAAATCGTCGCGCAAGGCTTCTACTTCATGGGTAATAATGCCCAAATCTTCAGCCACTAGGGATAATAATGGAAATGTGTTTTGAATGGCGCGTAACAAATTGCCACCTGGTGCAGTCACCCATTTTCCATTAATGGCTGTATCTTCTTCGGCTGGAATTTCCCAAGCAGCCTCAAAACCTCTGAAATGATCAATTCTAAGTATATCGAAAAGTTCATATTGACTTTTAATCCGGTCTAACCACCATTTAAAGCCCGTTTTCTGCAAATAGCCCCAATCATAGTGCGGATTACCCCAGCGCTGACCGTATTCTGAAAAATAATCAGGTGGTACACCAGCGACCACATCCATTTCGCCGTCTTTATTTAATTTAAACACATCACGATTGGCCCAAACATCGGCACTGTCATATGACACAAAAATGGGTATATCACCAAACAGCAACACACCTTTTTGTCCCGCATATTCTTTTAATTCATGCCACTGACGGAAAAAAATATATTGCTCAAATTTAATGGATTCCAGCACATCTTTAAATAAATGCCGTGCTTCACTCAACGCTTCAGCATTTCTTTGTTTTAAGGCTTCTGGCCATTGACTCCAACTTTTGTGAGCGAATAAATTTCTTAACGCAATAAACAAACTAAAATCATCCAGCCATGATGCCTTGTCCTGACAAAATTGAAAAAAAGCCGCCAGCTCGTCAGCATCTGCCATGGTTTGAAAACCATAAAATGCCTTAGTGATTAAACAACTTTTTATAAATTCATGACCGGCATGGCATTCACCACAATGTTCATTGATGTTTAACCAACCTTTATCTACCAGCCAATCAATGCTAATTAAAGCCGGATTACCTGCATGTGAAGATAAACATTGATAAGGCGATCCGTCACCATGTGGCATACCCAAAGGTAAGGTCTGCCAAACACTCAATCCGGTATCATGCAAAAAATTAACAAAATTATAAGCTTCCTTGCCTAAATCACCACACTCCCCACGCCCTGGTAAAGATGTAATATGCAACAACACACCAGCACGGCGTTTATCTAAAAGAGAAGTCATATTGGCCTAATAACAAAATTAAATTTCATTTCCACGTCGCATTGCTCCACCCATAGCTGGCGTACCAGAGCCTTGAGTAAATGCCAATGCCAAATAAGCTGGAGGATCCTCACCCAGTAATCGATAAAGATTGGTAAGATTTAATCGATATTGCTTTTCGAAATCGCTTACAGCCTCACCTGGGTTGTAATCGCCAAACCACCAAAACCAATCAGATCCTTCACACACCGCCAATTGCTGCTCCACAGCAGCAAGTTGCTGCCCAGTAAGCTTATTTTCGGCTACTACCTTGTCAAACGCCGCCTTAACGTCTCCCAGCATATCCCAAGCATAGTTTTTATCAACATCTCCAATCCAGGTAGAAAATGTTCCATAGACCCAACTACCTGCCACTAATTGCGACAAAGGTTTTAATACCAGACCATTATCAAGACATTCAGAAAAGGTAGTCATCTCTATTCTAGGATGATCGCTGAGGCGTTTATAAAGTGCACTTAGAAAGTGATAACCATTATCGGGAAAATACTCCCAAGCATTTTCGCCATCCATTATAATCGATACTACGGAGGGCAGGTCTTTTGCATCCAAAATATTTTCCAAATGCTGAATCAAATCCGCCACAGCATCATCTGCGTGCCATTTTGAATATTCAAACCCAATTAAATCTGACAGACCATCATCCCGAAAAAAACAGGCAATATCAGTGCCGTGTAATTTAAACGCATGATGAAAATTACCTATAGGCTCTGAAGCCGAAGCACGCAAACTGTTGTGTAATACATTACCACCACTAGCGGTCCATTTAAAACCGGCATTGGCTAAAATTTGCAATGTTTGCGTACTCACACTACCTTCTGAAGGCCAGCATCCGCTCGGCGCGAATCCAAAAAAATGCTTAAAAGTCTCTATGCCTTTCCGCAAATGCCATTCAACTCGCTCTTGCCCACCCGGATAAGCCGCTAACAAAGGCAAACTGACCTGCGACACTGCTTCGCGCGCACTTTGTAAATTTAACATGAGCGGCATAATCGGGTGCGCATAAGGGGTCACTGATAACTCGATACGCCCCTTCCTAGCCAAAGCTTTATAGCGATAAATGATTTTTGATAAAATTTCACCAATGATTTCTAAAACTTCTATTCTGTCTTCCGAGCTAAAATTTCCGGCTTTATCAATTAAACGCCTGATCCGAAAATCGCCAAGCTTTACAGTTTCACCCATCCATATCAAGTGATACCAAACTAAAACATCCGATAAAAACTGAGAGTTAAGATAATTAACGGCATCCTGATGACATTGCAACCAATCAATCAGATCGACTAATTTTCGAAATGCTGGATAACGGTTAATTTGCCGATCTTGATTGGCTTTTCTACAGTCTCTCATTAATTTAAGGCATTTTTCGGGATCAGATGAAACCGAGGGATCGGCCAAAGCAGCTAATAAACTATCTTTAATAACCGTACGATCTTGCAGATAAGCACTAACCTGATTAGAGTAATCTTCAATTTGTTCCAATAAAATGGGAGCAAAATTGACCACAGCTTTTGCTTCAGGGACTGCCTCTAAATGGCCAATCATATCTACGTAATCCTTAATTACATGTAAATACGTCCAGGGCAACTTAAACTCGCCACTTTGCATGTCACGGTACTCTGGCTGATGCATATGCCAGCAGAGCACCAACTTTAATTTATCTGACATAATGTCTTCGTTGCCCCAGCATGTCGGAAGTCACTAACACTACCCCACCCGCACTCACATAGAAGCGTTTTTCATCATCTTCCCGATTCTCACCAATAATAGTACCCTCTGGAACCATACAACCTTTTTCAATAATAGCCTTAGTAATCCGGCAATGTCTGGCAATATTAACATCCGGCATAACCACAGAATCATTAACTATACTGTAGGAATTGACCCTGACTTGAGAAAACAATAAAGAATGCCTGACAGTAGCTCCTGAGATTACACAACCTCCAGACACCATTGAGTCAATCGCCTGCCCGCGTCTATCGTCATCGTCAAATACAAATTTAGCAGGTGGTGTTTGCGCCTGATAAGTCCAGATTGGCCATGTATTATCATAAAGATTAAGATCTGGTTTTACCCCAATAAGCTCCATATTTGCAGCCCAATAGGCATCAATCGTACCCACATCACGCCAATAACTTTGCTGACCGCTTTGTAAATCCAGGAACGGGTAAGCATTAACTCGATATTTATCAATTACTGAGGGGATAATATCTTTACCAAAATCACGATGAGAACCTGGCATATCCGCGTCTTTAATTAACTGTTCAAACAAGAACTGTGCATTAAAAATATAGATACCCATGGAAGCTAACGCTGTATCCTCTCTACCTGGCATTACTGGCGGATTTTCCGGTTTTTCAATAAAATCCTTGACGCGTCTATTCTCATCAACATGCATCACACCAAATTCTTTGGCATCCTGTAAAGGCACTTCAATACAACCGATGGTTAAATCAGCATTGTTATCGACATGATCTGCCAACATCGCCGAATAATCCATTTTGTAAATGTGATCACCAGCCAGCACTAAAACAAACTCAGGGTTACGAGAACGCAATATATCAATATTCTGATAAATGGCATCCGCAGTGCCTTGATACCAGGAATGCTCATCGTGACGCTGTTGAGCAGGCAATAAATCGACATACTCGCCAAACTCGCCACGTAAAAACCCCCAGCCTTGCTGAATATGCCTAATCAATGAATCCGCTTTATATTGTGTTAAAACACCTATTTTACGGATGTCAGAATTGATACAATTAGATAAGGGAAAATCAATGATGCGAAATTTACCGCCAAATGGTACCGCGGGCTTTGCTCGCCAATCAGTCATATGCTTGAGCCGTGAACCGCGCCCACCTGCTAAAATCAGAGCAATAGTATTGCGGGTTAATTCACTCACCCGTCTTTGCTGATTTTGTGAATTCACGACTGTCATTTTTGTCCCCTAACAATAATTATTATTTCCATCAAAGTAAAATGATGGAGCTTTGTATCGACTTTTGCTTGCCGCCTAACAATATTATCGTTACTCTTCACTAAAAAGTAAAAAATCAAAACACTAAACATTGCCAAGCAGTCAGCATACAATACCGCCGACAAATTATAAAAAACAGATGCACTATAACTGGGGACAGCACGATGAACAAGCTCAGCGAAAAAAACACGCTTGATTCGAACATAATTGACATCATAGAGGCAAAACACCACGACCCATTTTCAGTTTTAGGCTTACATATTGAAAATAAAAAAACGGTGATTCGGGTATTTTTACCCTATGCTGAAACAGTGCGGTTTAATGCTGAAAATGGCCCAGAAATGCAACGTATATCAGGGACTGACATCTTTGAATATCACCCTGATAAACAGAAAATTGAGAGCCCATATCAGCTATTCTGGATAGACAAAGAAGGATTTGAACATCATCATTACGACCCTTATTGTTTTGAATCTATCCTATCCGAGTTTGATCGGCATTTATTCGGCGAAGGTAAACACTGGCAAATCTATCAAAAACTTGGTGCACATTTACACAGCATAAATAATATTGAGGGTGTTTACTTTGCAGTCTGGGCACCCAATGCGCAAAGAGTCAGTGTTGTCGGCGACTTTAACCGTTGGGATGGTCGAAATCACCCTATGCGCAATCTAGGCAGTTCAGGTATTTGGGAAATTTTCATTCCCGGCTTAGCGGTCGGCTGCCTATATAAATTCGAAATTCTCAGCCGTCATAACGGACAAATTCAAGTTAAAACCGATCCCTATGGTCAACAGTTTGAATTCCGCCCGCAAACGGCAGCGATTGTTATTCAAGAAAATGCTTATCTATGGCAAGATGAAAAATGGATGGATCGGCGTCAACAACAAAACTGGCTTCATGCCCCCATGTCGATTTACGAAGTGCATCTTGGATCTTGGCAACGTGATAGCCGTGGCAATTTTCTTAACTACCGGGAATTGGCTGTAATACTCGTAGAATATGTCAAAGAAATGGGGTTCACACATATCGAATTACTCCCTATAACTGAACACCCGTTGGACATTTCTTGGGGATACCAAACGACGGGTTATTTTGCCCCCACTAGTCGTCATGGCAGTCCTGATGATTTCCGATATTTTGTCGACATGTGTCATGAAAATGAAATAGGTGTGATACTTGATTGGGTTCCGGCTCACTTTCCAAAAGACAGTTTCGCATTAGCACGTTTTGACGGCAGCCCACTTTATGAACATGAAGACCCACGCAAAGGAGAGCATCGCGACTGGGGTACTTTGATATACAACTATAGCCGAAACGAAGTCAAAAACTTCCTGCTATCAAGCGCCTTTTTCTGGTTAGAAGAATTTCATCTTGATGGCCTAAGAGTGGATGCAGTCGCCTCAATGCTCTACCTGGATTACTCACGCGAAGCCAATGACTGGATACCAAACATTTATGGTGGCAATGAAAATCTGGAGGCAATAGACTTCCTGCGCCATATGAATACGGTCACGCATGAACAACATCCTGGCACCGTTATTATGGCTGAAGAATCAACTTCTTGGCCACAAGTCACTCGACCGACCTGGACTGGAGGCCTTGGATTTTCCATGAAGTGGAATATGGGTTGGATGCATGACATTCTGGCTTACATGCAACAGCAACCCATTCACCGTGCTTATCATCACGATCAATTAACGTTTGGCTTGCTCTATGCATTCTCAGAAAATTTTGTTTTACCTTTTTCGCACGATGAAGTGGTACATGGAAAACAATCTTTAATAAACAAAATGCCAGGAGATGAATGGCAACGTTTTGCAAACTTACGTTTGTTATACACAATGATGTTTACCTATCCAGGCAAAAAACTGTTGTTTATGGGGTGCGAATTCGGACAAGGCAGTGAATGGAGTGTCAATCGTACTTTAGATTGGTATGTACTCGACTACGCCCATCATCGCGGCATACAATCACTGGTTAAAGACCTGAATAAACTATACACCACCCAACCTGCTCTGTTTCAGTACGACTTCGACCATCAAGGCTTTGAATGGGTAGATTGCCACGATGTTCAGCAATCCATTATCAGTTATCGCCGCAAATCCACCGATGAAGACTTGATAATTATACTCAACTTTACCCCGGTACCTCGCGAAGGTTATCGTATTGGCGTACCTAAACCAGGCGTCTATTATGAAATTTTTAACTCCGATTCACACTACTATGACGGCAGTAATATTGGTAACGGTCAAACAATATCTTCACCGCAACCGTGGATGAATATGGATCACTCTATCCTTGTAACACTGCCTCCGTTGGCTGGAATAATTCTAAAAATGTAAATGCCGAATATGAAAAAAATTCTGTTCGCTAGTAGCGAAACTCATCCATTAATCAAAACAGGTGGCTTGGCTGATGTTGCCGGTAGCCTGCCGATTGCGCTCGCAGAGCTGGGTCAAGATATTCGTATTATCATGCCCAATTATCAAGCTATCAAAAATTGCGAAGCCGGCCATTATTTGTGCACCGTACGCGTCAATAACTGTGATGTACACCTACTTGAAACCCGGCTGCCAAATAGCGATGTGATTGTCTGGCTGGTTGATTACCCGCCATTTTTTAATTTTCCTGGCAATCCTTACCACGATGAATCGGGTACACCCTGGGCAAATATTGGTGACCGTTTTGCACTATTTTGCCGAATTGTAGTAGAAGTAGCCATGGATCGCGGCTATTTAAACTGGAAACCGGATGTAGTGCATTGCAATGATTGGCAAACCGGGCTCATACCAGCCCTACTATCATTGGAAGATAATAAACCTGCAACCATTTTCACCATACACAACATGGCTTATCAGGGTTTATTTCCTAGCAACACATACACATTGCTAAATCTTCCCGGAAAACTTTGGCAACAGGACGGCCTTGAGTATCACGGCATGCTATCGTTTATTAAAGGTGGTTTAAGTTTTGCCGACCGCATCACCACGGTCAGCCCTACTTACGCACAGGAAATACAAAAACCTGAATTTGGTTACGGACTGGAAGGCTTGCTAGCTTATAGGCAGGATGACTTATCAGGCATTATCAATGGCATTGACACCTCAATTTGGAATCCCGCTACAGACAGTTACATCAGCAAAACCTATAGCGTAAAAACCCTCAAACACAAACAAGAAAATAAACTTGCTCTCCAAAGTTCTCAGGGTTTACCTGTCGATGCTGATATTCCCATATTTGGTCTAATCGGTCGCCTGGTTGAACAAAAAGGCATAGATTTGGTGTTAAGCTGCCTAACAGAAATGGTTAGCATGCCAATACAGTTTGTACTTTTAGGCAGTGGCGATAAAAGTATTGAATTAAAATTGTATGATTTCGCTCGCCTCTATCCAGAGAAAATAGCCATTAACATTGGCTATAACGAACCCTTAGCGCATCAAATTGAAGCCGGTGCAGATATATTTCTGATGCCATCACGTTTTGAACCTTGTGGCCTCAACCAAATGTATAGTCAACGTTATGGCACCTTACCCATAGTCAGAAAAACCGGCGGACTAGCCGACACTGTAGTTGACGCCTTACCAGAAAGCATGCGTGATAGTACTGCCTGTGGCTTTGTTTTTAATGACCCAGTACCTTCAGCATTAATAGAAACCATTAAGCGCAGCTTGATTTTATACGCTGACAAATCTGCATGGCAAAAAATCCAGCGCAATGCCATGCTAAAAGATTTTTCCTGGCAAAACAGCGCCAATCAATATCTTGCACTTTATAATGAAATCTAAATCAGGATTGTTACTATTACTACTAACCCAGATTGTTTTCGCTGAAAACACAGTCACTGAAGTTATTAGTTTGTACAATCGCACAGCAACAGAATTATTACCGCTAATAGGCCCATTGCTAGAAAATACCGATACGGTTGTTGACAATGCAGATAGCTTGATTGTCAAAACTACGTCTGAGCGTATGCCCTATTTGCAAAATTTGATACATAAACTGGATAGTCCGATTAGCAATCTGGTTATCACTGTTTTGCAAAACAGCAGTGAAACTGCCGAAGAACTAAATGCTAAAGAATATTCGGCCAAAAACATGTCTGACGCCATACAGATGCATGGCATGAATGCGGATACCCGAGAAATAAATCATCAACAAAAAGGCCAATTTCTACGCGTTACCCCAGGACAACCCGCTTACATCAAAACCAGCCAGATCAAACAGGAACAGAATACAAATGGTTATGGCGTAATGAATGGCAATCCAATCTACAATAGCTCTTCACAACAACAAGAAATCAGTACTGGATTTGTTATAACGCCTCAAATTACTGGACAGCAAGTAATGATGGATATCGAACCCTGGTTCGAGCAATTTCAACAGGGCAACCGTATTGATACACATTCTACACATAGCCAAATTCGCACTAAACTTGGCGAATGGGTAGAGCTTGGCGGTAATTCAAATATTAACGTTGAAACCAACAGCGGATTTAACACCTATAACCATCAAATTAGCAAAAATAACTTACGCATTTTGATCAAAGTAGATAGGGTCGACTAAACAACGCCCTGATTAAGGCGTTATTTATTCTCAATCCGGTGCTTGCCTACGGCTAAACAACCCAATAAACCACTCAGAAAAACCCACACGGTTGCTGATAGGGGTACTTCTGAAATACTATAACTGCTACTAGCAGCAGAAACGACTTGCTGTACAGGTTCAATATTAGACACAGTAACCGACTCGGTAACACTACCATGTGCAGAATCGAGAAAAGTGAGTTCCCAAAGATTCGGGGTTGTCGCACTAGGCACAACATTTAACTCCGTCACCCATACACCATTTGACAGCCAAGCTAATTGAAACTGATTAGCGTTGGCCAGTGTTGCTGTTTTTCCTCCAACAGAAACATTCCAATTATGACCTTGCTGTACAAAAGTAACAATGGCATTACCCGTAAAGGTAGCCAGCGGTTCCGCAGTCAAGCCACGGCTATCGACATTAAAAATACCAATCTCGGCATTCTTCAGGCTACTTGCTTCGAATTTAACCGAACTGCCTGACGATGGTAGCCACTGATTAGCAAAAATTGATTGCGAGGCAACCAACAAACCAGCACACATTAAGAATTTAATATTAAACATCATTGCAGCATCCCTATAAAGTTGAAGGTTTAAAAACAATATCCGCTCAATTAGAAACTCACACAAACCATTGTAAGTGCTGAATATAAAACTAATATGACAATAGCTTTATTCCTTTCCCAATTAATTACTAATCTGGTAGTTATAGTTACATTTAAAACTCACTTAATCTATTGAACTAAAGTACAGTGGCAATATAAACACTGATTGCAGCACTGTATTCACAAAAGCATCTTTACTTGATTAATTGTTTAATAACAGAATGTTAACCACTTTATTTAGACAAGACACAGGCTTTTAACTGCGGATTTTGACGTTTTTCATGTGCGTTACACGACCATAAAAAAGCTAGAAATGTGAACTGTATTAATATTTAGCTGAATGCTGTAGAGGTCTACCAATTAGCAAGGAGTTGACACAGGTGCCAACTCCGAGTGATTGCTTACAAATAAAAAATGTATTATTAAGCGTTATAAGTTGTGCTGAATGGAGTGACGCGCAATTGGCGTAATTGATGCGCCTCCTATTCTTAAATCGGTGAATCTATTCTTTAGTCCATTTTGCAGCCAGTTGGCCTGAAAACTGACCAAAAAAGGTTCCAACGACAAACGAAATAGAGATAACCAATAACGGATTGCTTAAAGAAACACCCAACAAAACATCCTGACTCAATTTCTCAGGCGTTTGCAGTAGATAGGCAAATGTTGAAGAATAACCTAAAACACTGACAGGGATAGTGCCTAACTGCGGAATTCTGGCTGCCAAACACATTACAACCACAGAAACAGCAACAGTAATCGCTGCCATTATAGAAAATCCAGGTGCTGCATCAGGAGAAATCTCAGTTAATAAAACTGCAGTAATCCAGGCCATAACAACACCAAAAATTCCACAAACAATCGTATTAACCAAAGCTTCTTTAGTCGCCCCTAACAAAAAGTAAGCTGCCCAAGCAATGGTAGCCGCCCATATAAAAAAGATGCCACTAGCAGGACCCACTGCCAAAAAAGTTGCAACGCCCGCTAAAATGCCGATGCTTAAAGAAAGTGCTGTTAATTTATCCATTTGTTGCCTCTCAACTATTGCCTTATTGATTTTTGATTTAGTTAGTTTGCATTCTGTAAAATTTGCAAAACATCGCTCATATGTATAGTCAAACCAATTGAAAAAGCCTGACTAACTGGAATATTACCAGAGTTTAAACACCAAAGTCATATTTTGCTCACCGAGTTCAAGTAAATAGCGTTGCGTACCTAAACCAAAATGCTTAGCAGTTGCATCTTGGTTAAAAATTCGCTTAACTACTCACCAAAGCACAATGTCAGCATCTCGTATTCATGAAAAATAATCACGGCCCCGAACTTCATGTAATTTATCAAAAAATTGTTATTCGCTTGCTATTAGGCTGGTTGTTTTTATGTATTACAGTCGGTGCGGGCGTGTTATGGTCAGAAATTTATCGTGTTGAAGATATCGTACATGAACTGGCACTCAATGAGTCGCAAAGCATCAATGAAGTATCTTTTGCCAAAAATTCAGCAGAGCAAATCACTCAATTTGCGGAAAAATTAGTTAAACAACATTTTCTAATGGTTGAATTGTTCAATCAAAACAAACAACTGACGTTTGAAGCGGTACGCGGCGGACTCGAAATTACTGAACAGCAAATTAATCAGTATAGGCATCAATTTCCGCAAGCTGATAAGTTTTCTCATGAATTACACTTAATAAACGGGCATTTATGGCTCATTATTTTGTTACCCTTAAAAGACGAAACTCAAACAACGCCCGGCGGTTACTTCGAAGGCGTTTATGAGGTTGACGCTCAAACATTCGCTAGTATCAAACACGATATTTTACGCACATTAATTTTTGTTACTTTAGGCATTTCATTTACCAGCATCTTGATGTACCCCATTGTTTATGCACTGATTCGGGGCGTAATGAAATTATCTGGCGCATTACTACAAGGTAATCTGGAGCTATTAAATGTACTGGGATGTGCAATAGCCGAACGTGATTCAGAAACCAATAGCCATAACTACCGGGTCACTTTCTATGCACTCAAATTGGGCAAAGCCATCAATCTTGCAGACGAAAATTTGCGCCATCTTCTAGCAGGAGCATTTTTACATGACGTGGGTAAAATTGGTATTCGTGATCCCATTTTACTAAAACCAGACAAACTCAATCCCGAAGAGTACGAAGTCATGAAAACGCATGTATCATTGGGTGTAGAGATTCTTAAAAAATCCAGCTGGCTTTACGATGCAAGAGATGTGGTTGAGTTTCATCATGAAAAATATGATGGTAGCGGCTATCTAAAAGGCCTACAGGGCGAACAAATCCCCATCAATGCCCGAATATTTTCTATAGTTGACGTTTTTGATGCACTAACCTCCAAACGTCCCTATAAACAGGCCTGGTCGTTAAATGAGGCAATTGCCACACTAGCAAACGGCAGCGGTAAGCATTTTGACCCGGAATTGGTAAAGATATTTACCGCAATTGCTCCAGAACTCTATCAAGAAGTTTGTGACTTGGACGCAAATCAACTGGAAAGCCTATTAAATTCCATTATCGGCCCTTATTTCCTTTATAACAGTTAAATAAACCAATTCCTTAAATACCTGACATAGCTGTCTACCCAAAAAACAAAGCTGACCCGCCCAATAAAATATCGGGTAGTAGTGGTATAAATCATTATTTGGGCTTTATCTTAATTTATTGGACGACTAAATTTAGACTTAAACAGTTAAGGATAAAGCGGATTAACTTTGGTCAACACGTTTAAAACTAATTTAAACGCTCAGCATATTGCTTTCGCAAACGTGTTAACTGTTCAAGAAAATAGGTATCGTAGTGCCAGCCAATGCGTGGCGGTGGAGGTGTTCGTGGTGTTGGAATTGATTTTATCAATTTTGTTTTTCTTGGTTTGGGTTGAAAAATCCCCTCTGGTAATTAATGGCCCACAGTATGAGTCGTTACAAAATTGAACAGAGCGGAGAAAATATAGAAAAAAGCAAATGATATGTTGGTTAATAGCCTTGCATAGTACCTAAGTGTACGTTTACTAAGCTAATTAAAAACAAACTGAAATATTTCTGGTTTATATTTTTGCCAAAAATAAGATTTTATTTTATTCAAAATAAAAATAAACTCTTAATTAAGCATCATCTATTTATTACAATCTCATAGTAGCAAAAAAAAACAACAATGCAAGGAATAATTTCAGAAAAAATGGGGTATAGCGAAAATTTTGCATTTTTTTTACATGATTCAAATTAAAATTAAATTTAATCGCTTAGCAAATAGTCATTCCAACCACCCAAGCTATGCATGCCCACCTTTAGATAATTGCTCAGCGGTTGCAATAATATTTTCCATATCAGCGTGCAAATCTTGCAATAAGCGATGACAATCCTCTGAGTTTAAAGCAAGTTCCTGATAAACCCCATCAGGACAAATCTGATTTATTGCATCGCCAATGCCAATCTCACCTAATAAACAATCGCTAAGATAGGTAAGCAAATTCAAATGATAATTAACGCCCCGATAAGCAGAATTGTGATGATGGTAAACTATTTGTATTAGCACGGCAGGCATAGCCCAATCACGCATTAACCAGGCACCTATTTCGGTGTGATTATTCCCAAAAGCACTTGTTTCAAGATCAGTTACATTTGCCAAAGAATTTGCCTCTATAACAGTATTTAAGTGTGCAAACTCCGTTGGAAACAGGTGACCAATCAACGGAAAACCAATGTTATGTAATAAAGAGACCAAAAACACTTCGTCGCGTTTAATATTAAATGATTCGGGTAATTTCTCCGCAAGGCTCTTCATCAAACTCACGCTACTAAGCGCATGAATCCAAAACATTCGGGTACCCATTAATCCTTCCTGTGGCGATTTTAACGGTGCCAAAACAGCCAAGCCCAAGGCCAGATCTAATACAAAATTAAACCCTAATACTCTGGTTATTGCATCGAGGACAGAAGTTATTTTACCCCTGTACCCATATAATGATGAACTGGCCCAACGAATAATTTGCACGGTTAAAAGCGGATCAAGTTCAATGATTTCGGCTAAATCTAAGGCGCTCGCCTTGTGATCCTGAGCAAGATTGATAATACGCAGCGCACTACCCGGTAAAGGGGGTAACGCTTTGGTTTGAGAAATAACAGCACGAATATTGATATCGGGCAGGTGCGTATCAGAATTTATATTACTATTTTCCAGCTTACAACCGCTTAGATTGGAATTAGTCATTAGAATAATAAAATTCAATAAAATATTTTGATTAAAATAGCAGTTAAAACATCTACACTGCAAACTGTATATAGGGCATAAAAACACTTAGAAAAACCTGGCTTTTGGCTTCGACAGGGCTCTCCTGAGTTATATCGAAGGGTGGTTTTTAAAGCACCCTCCTAAAGTCTTTTCAGTCCATTAGCCTAAGCCTCAATCGTATTGCAAACAGTAACATTAATTGATGAAGCTGCAGTGTCAAACAACTAAACAGTATAACTTTATTCGTGTATATTGATACTTTCTCCCCAAACTTTGGCCAAATCAGCTTATTTCGAGCTAAATAGTGGCTGATTTGCTTATTTTTATAGTGATGGACACATTGTTAGAAGCTCCTCAAGGCCAATTCCAGATCAAACGCATGCCTTTTCGCAAACACGAATTGCTACGTGGTTGGGATGCGGCTGATGAATACCTATTAAAACAACTCAGCACTGAAAATCCGGCCACCTCTAGCCAGATTACCCTATTAAACGATAGCTTTGGCGCTCTGGCAGTGGCTCTAAGTCCCTATAAACCCGTTGTTATCTCTGACTCCTATCTCTCTCAACAAGCCACTCGCTACAATCTACAAGCGAATGGTATTGCTGCGGATCAGGTGCAGTTACTGGACAGTCTGACAACACCAACCACCAAAATAGACTATTTACTAATTAAAGTGCCAAAAACCATGGCACTACTTGAGCATCAACTTTACACACTAAAACCTCTATTAACAGCTGATAGCAAAATCATCGCTGCCGGTATGGTTAAAAACCTACCCGCCTCAACCTGGAAATTGCTGGAAAACTTGATAGGCCCTACTGTCACGTCTTTAGCCGTCAAAAAAGCCCGCTTAATTTTCGCAACACCTGATAACAATTTGACTGTGCAAGAAACACCTTATCCGCGCAGCTATCTTTTGGAAAACAGCTCATTACGTATCTGGAATCACGCCAATGTTTTTTCCCAAAATAGTCTGGACATAGGCAGTCGCTTTCTGCTCCAACACCTGCCCGACAATCCTGACTACCATGATATTATCGATTTAGGCTGTGGAAACGGTATTATTGGGCTAATGACAGCCTTGCGTTTACCTAACAGTAAACTTTATTTTGTTGACGAATCCTATATGGCCCTGGCTTCTGCAAAGCTCAACGTAGCATCAGGGCTGAAGACCGGGCAAGCAGTTGAGTTCCGTATGGATGACTGCCTGAGCAGCTTTGCCTATCAGAGTGCAGATTGTATTATTTGTAATCCACCATTTCATCAGCAGCAGACAGTCGGTGACCATATTGCTTGGCAAATGTTTCAAAATGCCTTTCAGGTCCTACGCAAAGGCGGAGAACTGCGTATTATTGGTAATCGACACTTGCAATACCATACCAGCCTGAAAAAGTTATTCGGCAACTGTCACATGATTGCCAGCAATCAAAAATTTGTGATTCTTAATAGTTTTAAACGCTAATAGATGGAACGTAACCCATTTTGCCGAGTCTTTTTATACTGATGATATATCTCACTTAATCGTACTGACCCAATAAGCAACTTATGCCTAACTCCGAACAACAAATCAGTCAGATTAGCAGCTCATGTCAGAATGACCTGCTAGTCATTACTGTAAAGGGTGATTGGCTGTTAACAGGTAACTTACCCTCCAGCGATGCAATACTATTAAATTTAAAATCCGACAAAGACATTAAGCGGATGCAATTTTCTACGGCAGAACTGGGAAACTGGGACAGCTTACTACCGACAGAACTGATAAAGCTAATTGATGCAGCACGACAACAAGACATCAGCGTGGAGTTAACCAGCCTACCTTTTGCCATTCAGCGATTACTGACACTGGTGTATGCCTCACCGGAACGTCACGATACCCAGCAAAAGCAAGATCCCTCATCCAAGCTAAATCTTCTGGGATTTAACCAAACAATAATCAACACAGAATGTAAACTGCTACTAACCTTTATTGGCGATCTATTTTTAAGCACTGTGGCTACCTTGCGTGGACAATCTTTTTTCAGACTGCAAGATTTTTACTTATATATACAAGAATGCGGGCCTTCGGCACTTCCGATTGTTACTTTAATCAGCCTGTTGGTCGGATTAATTTTAGCCTTTGTCGGCGCACTACAATTATCACTATTCGGCGCACAAATCTATATTGCAAATTTGGTTAGTCTGGGTATGACCAGGGAAATGGGCGGTCTGATGACCGCCATTATCATGACCGGCAGAACAGGCGCTGCCTATGCAGCCCAATTAGGTACCATGCAAGTTAATAGTGAGATTGACGCCTTAAAAACCATGAATTTAGAACCTATGGCATTTTTGGTCATACCCAGAGTGCTGGCACTGATTTTAATCATGCCACTGCTCTGTCTATATGCCGACTTAATGGGTATCGTAGGTGGCGGTTTGGTAACGGTTAATTTTTTCGACGTATCCATCACCGAATACTTGGATAGAACCGCGCATGCCGTACAACTAAAAGACTTTTTGGTGGGATTTGTGAAAAGTGCCGTTTTCGGTATTTTAATTGCCCTTTCCGGTTGTATGCGCGGCATGCAGTGTGGACGTAGCGCCTCAGCTGTTGGCAATGCAGCAACCTCCGCCGTGGTTACCGGCATTGTATTTATCGTAATGGCCGATTCTCTAATGACCATTATTTGTAACCGGCTGGGTATTTAAAAATGAGTAGCGAGTATCTAGCCGTTAAAAATTTAAGTATGGCTTATGGAGAGACCATTATTCAACACGGACTTGATTTCACCATTAATAAGGGTGATATTTTTATTATCATGGGTGGCAGCGGTTGTGGAAAAAGCACACTGTTAAGACATATGATTGGTTTACAACGCCCCCTGCTAGGCGATATTTATTACAATAAGCAAGCATTGTGGCAAGCCGCACCCCAAACACAGCGCCGTATTTTGCAACATACGGGTGTGCTTTTTCAAAGCGGTGCGCTGCTAAGCTCAATGACACTGGCAGAAAATGTTGCGCTGCCAATTTCTACCGCCACGCGCTTAAGCGCGCGAAAAATCAATGAAATTGTAAACTATAAACTGGCACTGGTGGGTCTGGCGGGTTTTGGCAACTATTATCCCGCCGAATTAAGTGGCGGTATGCAAAAGCGCGCTGGTTTGGCGCGCGCCATGGCCTTGGACCCCGAAATTTTGTTTTGCGATGAACCTTCCGCAGGACTTGATCCAGTCAGCGCCAAGTTGTTAGACGATTTACTGCTTAGTTTACGTGACAGCCTATCTACCACCATAGTGATGGTGACACATGAATTAGCCAGCATTTTCGCTATTGGTACCAATTCGGTATTTCTGGATGCCGAAAGCAAAACCATGCTAGCAGTCGGCCCACCAAAACAGTTGTTAAATACCTGCACAAATCCTAAAGTGCAGGATTTTTTGACTCGTAGTAATCCGCAGTCTGCCCATCCTAACCTCGGAGGTATTTTGTGAGTAAACAGGCAAATCCACTGGCTATTGGCACATTCTTAATTGGTGCATTACTCTTATTTACCATAGCAGTACTAGTCTTTGGCGGTAGCGATTTTTTTAAAAACAAAAAACGCTTTGTCATTTTTTTTGATTCCGCTTTAAACGGCTTGAATATTGGCGCTCCGGTTAAATTGCAAGGAGTACAAATTGGCAAAGTGGTAGAAATTTCTTTAGAGATGGACGTTGCCACTGGACGGATTTTTAAACCGGTTGTCATAGAAATAGAACCCGAATTGCTCCGCGACTTCTCAGGACATAATTCGTCTCCACATAACGACTCACAGCAGCAGCAGGAAAGACAGCACTTAATTGACTTAGGCCTAAAAGCGCGTTTGGAAACGCAAAGCTTATTAACCGGCTTACTGTATGTGGATTTCGATTTTTATCATGACAAACAGATTAATCTGGTTAATATGGATTACAAGGACTTACCCGAATTACCCAGCGTACCAACCACAGCGGATGAAATTAAAAATACTGCCGAAGAAGTGTTTAAAAAACTACGGCAATTACCGCTTGAAAAAATGGTCAAAGATTTATCCGAAACCCTGGAAGAAACCCGAAGTTTATTAAAATCTAATGATTTAAAAAACTCATTACTAGCCTTATCCAATTCTTTACAGGAAAGCCAAAAATTAATCCATACGCTAAATGCGCAAGTAGGTCCAGTGCTAATAAATACCAACAGCACGTTGCTTGAAACACGCGCCGGTATACAAGATATACATCAACAACTAGTGCCCATGGTGCAAGCTGCAACAATCAGCCTTAATACTGCATCCCAAGCCCTGCAAAATTCGCAACATACACTGAATGCCTTTGAAGAATTAGCCAACCCCGATTCGCTATTAGGACAAACCCTAAAAGAAATGCGTGATGCCTCACGTGCCATGAAAGATTTATCAGAATCGCTGGAGCGACAACCGAATGAAATTATTTATGGAAAATAAACTGTTTTTAACACTGTACAAACACAATAACAGACTGCGAATAGTCGCGTTAAGCTCACTTATGTTAAGTGCATGCAGTTCGCATAGCCCGGTTGAATTTTATATGCTGAATGCGGAAACGAGTGTAGACACCCCCTCTCCTAGCGTAGCCTTCAACTCTAAACTACTCATTGGTATAGGGCCTATACATGTGCCTGAATATCTGAATCGACCACAAATGGTAATAGCCAAGAGCGAAAACCAGTATGTTTTAGATGAGCAACATCGCTGGGCAGAAAATCTAACCGAAAACATTAACCGAAGCATAGCGCAATTTTTGGCTAAACGACTGGGTGTTGAACAAATTTTGCGTTATCCCTGGTCACAACGCCAACAGATTGATTACCAAGTCAGTGTGGATATTTTTCAATTCCATCAAAATGCCGACCAACACAGCCAACTCAACGCACAATGGCAGATTAAACATCAGGAACAAACCTTGCTAACACACAACTTTAGCTGCGATGTTGCTGCCCAGTCACAGCCAGAAGCAATCGTCGCCGCGCAAAGCACTTGTTTGAGTAATTTAGGCTTGGAAATTGAAGCGGGATTAAGGCAGTTGGCACAGATGAAATAATGAGTGGCTGCATAAATGAAGCTGATTAGCATTCTTTTAGGTGGTTTAAAATTGCATTAGCTCAATTATACGGTGATTGATGTAAAGGGTGGAGTACGGTTAGACCTATTCCACTCTATGAAAACAAGACTTTTTTGATTGCGCCTTATGGCCTTGTCAAAATTGAAGGTGCAAAATCGACCCCAAGCTGCCATTCAGCCTAATTTTTTAAATGACTCTTGATGTATACAAAGCTGTCGGTCAGTTAAGCATTAACAATTAAGGAGTATGAAATTTTTTGGATAGATTTTATTAGGCTCTGCAATCTGGCGATCGAGGGAAAGGGATTGTAGGGATGTCCATGTACTTACAATTCTACTGAGTTATTATAGGGCCTATCAATAATGTATATATATCAATTAGTTGCAACTATTTTTGAAATGTGATATAGAAAAACGATAGACTTGATTTTTTTTGGTTGAATTCTATCGCTTTTCCGCTCTATAGGCTACTTATTGATTATAGTGGTGTGGAGAATAGAAAAATATGTTAGGTACAATTGAAAATACCAGTTTTATGTGTTAAAACATCAACAAGAGTAAAGGCCAATTCTACCAAATGGTGGAAGCGGAAAGTCTTAGGGTTCTTGTTGCGAGGATTGCTGGATTGCCTCTTTGATCGGTTAAATTAGGTGAAAATTTATTGTAATAACCAATTCAAGGAAACATAATGCATTCAACTCAACTCAACTCAACTCAACTCAACTCAGATTGTAAGCGCTTTATAAAACTGCTGGTATTATTTACATTATTTGGCATCAATTATGCCTATGCTGATACCACTGAATATAAATTAGACTGGAAAATTGGCTCGGACGAAATTATTGCTAAGTTCAATGGTACCGCTACAGGTAACTTTATTACTAATATCTCAAATGCCTCTGTTTTTTTTGATGGTGTTGCGTTCAGTGGCAATGGAAGCTTATTCGTTGATAGCATCAGTCTGTTTGGGGGTTTTTGGTTATCAAGTGGTGCACAAATATCTTTCGATGGTACGTACAACAATTTCGTATTCGCCAATTCTAATTTAGCAATCGGTGATACCGCTACAAATTACTTTTACTCTATCGAAGTTCCCGGCCAGAGTTACAACTACCTCGTTATTGGATCAGAAAAGCATTATGGTTTCAGTAACTCAGGATATTCTGTATCCGCAGTTCCCGAAGCTGGAGAATGGGCAATGATGTTATTAGGCTTGCCATTATTAGGCTGGGTTGTTCGTCGTAAACAGTCTGCAATGCAAATCGCTACAGCATAAATCTACAGTTGGATAGCCAGAACGTTCTAAATCTGGCTATCCAGTGGATCTTGATTCAGAAGTTCATGCCTATTAATTTATTTTCAATGAATGGCAGCTATATAAATCAGTCCTGTCATTCGTTTAAATTTTTGACTGTCTCTTGATGGCCGATTGTGTGAGGTCACCAATGGCTGCTTTGTAGTTCTCCAGTTCGCAGAGTCTGGATTTTACTGACTGGCCGCTTTGGAGAAACGCGACCGGCAAGAATGGGTCCAGGCTGTGTAAAAACGTAAAATCCAAAAATATGGTGGAAAAATAAATCTATTTATCTGATTATTTTTATGTCTGGATGGAGATTTATCTTGCTTGAGAGAATTAAATAACCAGTCAAGTGGTGAATAATTTAATTTTTGTATTATATTTTTACGTTTTTATACAGCCTAGGTCGTTTGCGACAATTCGCCATGTCCAAAGCCGTCATTCAATACTGCTGTAATCATATCGGAATTGATGGCTTGGTTTACCTCGAAACAGGTGGCTGATTTGTAGTGGAATGTGCAAAATAGGTTTATTCAGTGTGGCAAAATTTTCTGGGGTTCCGGCTTACAACCCCGTTGAGTGATCAACCTCGACGCCTCGAACTTGTAAAAGTTGCGACAGAACCCTTAATTTGAGCCCGAAATAGCGTTAAATGTGTGCCAGATTGGTTTTAATTGCAAGCCGTTACATCTAGTAATTGATTCTTTGAAAATTTTGCACTATTCTCTACTATCTTGACATATCTTGGTCACTACTATGTCTAAAAATACAAGCGAGGTTGAGATCCTAACCATCATGCAGGTCGCCGACTACCTGAAGGTGACGGAACGAAGGATTGATAGGCTAGCAGCAACCAAGAAAATTCCCACTTTTAAAGTTCGTTTTACATGGCGATTTTCGTGTTCAGCTATCGACACCTGGATTAAACAGCAAACTATAGTCCATCTGGAACCGTTGTCTCAACACTCCGACCTGATTGCCACACTGAATAATTTTGGCTACCTTGCTGGGCCTTTGCCCAATAACAGCGATGCGGAAAATGCGACCAGATTCAAATTAGCGGTTGATGAATTTCAATGCGATCATGATTTGCAGATAGGCAGCGACCCGGCCTTCCAAACCAAGCGGCTGGAAATCCTAAGCTGTTGAGTAATGTCCTCATGAATTTTAATTAACTTTTAAATGGATAACAAAATCATGCAAAAGCAGGATTGTGGCTGTGCCAAGCTAAGCGGCGGCGGCACTAGCGGTCACCACCCGCAAAGCGAAGCACCTGATTTTGTGGCGGGTACCACCACCGATAGCGAATTTAATACTTATAAAGCTGGACTGGTGGCGGTGGCTTGCTGGAAAGTAGACGATATCCGTTTTCATTTCGGCTCCTCTTTTGTGGCTCCGGACATGCTGGAGGAACTGGCCGAACTTAAGGAATTAACAACCACGCATACCACATGGAGCAAGGCTGAAGACGGTGTAGGTTGTTCTTTGGCGATATTCGGACATGCTGATCCGGTGGGTGATGAGGCTTTCAACAAATCCCTAAGTGGCCGTCGCGCCACCGCAATCTATGCGCTGCTGACCCGCAATACGGCGCTCTGGGAGAAGCTGTACGCCACGCCTTTAGGTAATGACAACTGGGGTAAGCATAGTCTACAAGTGATGCTGGCCAGCCTTGGCCGCGGGCAAACCGCGTTGCACGCCATCTCGCAAAACGCCACGGAACGCCAAGCTTTATTTAAAGATTATATGGACAAACTATGTGGTGCAGATTTGCATTTGCAGGCTCGGGATTTTCTGGCCGGCGGCAGCCATGCCCATGGCAAAGGCGATTACCAGGGATGCGGTAAGTTCAACCCGTTGCTGATTTTTTCCAAACACGAGCAACAGCAGTACAACAACCATTCCGACCATACAGAACGTAATATCAGGAATGCCCCCAACCGCCGAGTAATGATTTTAATTTTTAGAAAAGGCACACGCGTTGAGCCGGATAAATGGCCCTGCCCCAGCGTAGAGGAATCCGCCGCCGCTTGCAAAAAACGCTTCTGGTCGGATGCTGACCGGCGGCTGCATACCCAACTGGACAACGAAAGGCGATTGTTTCAAAAATCCAGAGACACTTTTGCCTGCCGGTTTTACGACCGTCTGGTGCAGGACTCGCCTTGTGAACACGGCAATGACCAATATGCCCGCAAATACTTTATTTATTTGCCGGAAACCTTACGCAACAAGGCAAGGCTGTTGGTTACGGGCGAGGACGGTCAGCAGATTATGGAATTACCTGCCAGCGCGGCTGCGCAGGATGCTCAGAACAATTGCGTATTTGACTTGAGCAGATTGGATGCGAGTAAAAGCTACCGGCTGCAATGTATGGCCGGTAAAAAATGCATTTTGGCAGTCATGACTACCGACTTATCGGTATTACATGGTTTTGCAGCCAACCGCGACGCCTCCGCCATCCAAAATATGACCGCATTTACCGGCGGGCAATCTCCTACTCAATCCTAAGCCAACTAAGCTATGAGCGAAGAAGTCTTTATCCAGGTACAAGCTTTTAAATTACAACACAGCCATCATCACGAAAACTGTGGTTACGTGACGGAAAGTCAGGTGAATATCATCGTTAAATTAAACGATACGGAAATACCGGCCCTGACCATAGGCACCTGGGGCAATGCCGCTTTGTATTCTTTTATGGCCAATCCCGATGATTTTGTGGACATTTATATTGATCCCAAAGATAGAAGTTTGTACAACATTGAAGGTAACTTCGTCTACAAAGGCCAAGGCCGCTTCGACCGTAATATAAAGTACAGCCGTCAAGATCAGTGCGCCATGTTCGCCATGCCGGAAGGTATAGATTTGCTGGGCTCCGGTGCGCCGCGTTTCATACTCAACCTGTTTAGAGGATTTGTGACGCCATTCCGGCTAGTCAACGAGCAAGTTAAAAACATCATCCATGACGTATATCCGTCACTGGATGACGTGTTTGAAACCTTGGAGGAGCCTGAAGACATATACTTTCTCAAACCGCAGCCCATAGACCAGACAGCGCGAGCCCCTGATTACGAACGACGCACGGTAGACCCGGCAGCTAATGTCCGCTGTTTTCGTCTCAGCAAACCCTTTGCCAGCGTACCGGGTGTCGTATTTGTCAGCATGCCTAAAGATATTCCGGTCAAAATATTTGACGAAAGTACTCCCGGCTTGTCTTACCTAATCATGATACATCCGTTTTTGGGGCCTTATTACAACAACGATCGATATCCCACCGGACTTAAGCATTTATGGGACGTGGGCCTTAAATACATGGGTTTTCAAAGCTTTAACCCGATTATCTCCCGCTACGCCAACGGTACGGGCAGCAATCACACCAAGCTGGACTCTTCCAGGGAAGACATGGGCCTGCCTCACCAAGCCGCTGCCGCCGGTAAAAAAATGGCCGTAGTCATGCCCATGAATTACGGTAACTCCATAGGCAATTTTTTGAGCGGCCAGTTCGCCCACAGTTTGCTGCATGATTTTTACGCCTGGGAAATGCGTGCCCAGGAATATTATTTTGACCCTGACAATATTGGCCCTTGCGCTATTTCCGGATTTTCCAGCGGAAACGGCATTCTGGCGGATTTCTTAAATCACAATGCGGGTGATCATTTTTGCAACAACCTCATCACCGAATTGTATTCCATAGACCCCCCGGATTTAACTCACGTCCTGGATCAGATTGTAGATGCGGCGGAAAGTTGGAAAAACCGCGGCATAGCCGATAAGAAATTTAGAATCTACACGCAACTGCCTTTTCACGACAAACTAAAACACTTTAACTCACCCCATCAGCCCTGGCCCCATGCACCGTTTGCAATGGAAAACCCGGATGGTCATACCATGGTATCGATATCGGCAGGGGCATTTTCCAGAGCGGCAGCAGCCTTGGACCCGGAATTTAAATCCCGTTACCAGCAAGGATACACTGGCGGTGATGGTGATGCTCATCGCCTGCTCTGCCAAAGCGCGCTGACAGATGCCTTGCGGCGCAGTCAGTTTCCGGACTTATAGCCCGGCAGAGCAAATGGCTCAATGAGCGGCATGAGTCGATCGGATTAAAAAGCAACAACCCAGCTTCCGCAACCAAAATCGTTTGGTTTTGCGTTCATAATTATTAGCAACCATGTACTTTTTTCAGTTGATCTTGGGTTTTTGGGCCACAAATCCCATCTACAAGTAGCTCTTGGTCGCACTGAAACTCTTCCATGGCTGACTGGAACATGGCCTGATTAGCTTCGTTGGTAGCGTTTTGATCGGGACCTGCGTAATAACCTAAATTGTTTAGCCTAGCGGTTTGTCCGGATACTTGATCAACCGGATCCAAATGGCCGATATTTATGGTTAGCTGTGTATCATTAAATGGCGTCTCGGGATTTTTAATGTGTAAAACCGCTTGAGTCGCGGATAAGGGCAGGTCTTGCTTGATGTAGCCCTGACTGTCAGTCATTATTTTAATAGTTTTGCCATCAATCTGTAAGCTACATTCCGCGCTGGCAACGGGCTGATGGTAAATGTTCTCCACCATTAAATGCAGTTTTAATTTAGGGGGCTTTACTTTAAATACATGGCTTTGATCAGTAGGACGGGGAATTTCTTTATTTTTTTTGTCCCTGATGTAAATCTGATCCCCAGGGTACAATACATTGGGATTGTCTCGCAATTTTTTTATATCCGCATTATTGGGATCATCCCAAATGGTTTTAAAATCGTAAAAACCATATTGAGATGCGATGGACGACATATGTTCGCCTTGCTTTACCTCGTGCACTTTACTCATTGAACGCCTTTCTCACTTCGAATTTTAATTCCATTCCTGGGCATCAATTTCAGGAAAACTTATTTTACAACTGCCGCCAGAGGCCAAATCACCTATCCATGCCAAACCATTTTCATCAAGCAATCCATCCACATAGGAAGCATCCGGTAATTGAACGCGGTATTTTGCGTTCGGAACCGGGTTATTATAAGTGTCTACCAATTTAATTTCGATCCAATGTTTTTCTGATTTTACCACCATTTTAGCCAGTTGCGATGGAGATACAATCTCGCTGGCGGCGGTTGTTTTGGCGCGAACCATGGGTATGAACCGTAAAAGCAGTATGCCTGTTTCCGGCAAGGATTGCCGTACATCTGCAAGTAGTTCCATAGCGTCCAAGAGCGGTTTTTTTTCGGTAACCAACACCATGGGAGATACGGCCAATTTAGAAAGAATTTGTCTGGCCTGATCCTGTTGCATTACTTGATATTGGCTATCGATGCGAATTTTTCGCCATTGCGATACGTCAACCAGTCGGAATGTTTGGCTTTCAAACCGGAACTTTTCTGTTTTGGAAGCCAGTTTGCGTAGTATTTTATACACTGGATCGCCACCATGTACCTGGTCAAAGACCTGGCTATTGCAGAGGCACAGTTTACCTAGCCGCACCATTTGCTCTAGATGATTTACGACTTGATGATTGTCATATCTCGCCAAGGCAGGGTCGCGGATTAGCATGTGCAGCAAACCACGCAGATCCAGCATCAGCACAGCATTCTTTATGGCATCTTGCAGTGCCAGCTGCTCGGTAGCTGTAAGTGATGGTCTAATTAGATGGCGCTGTTCGCAATCTCGCTTAAGCCCTATGCTTATTGAACCAAATGCTAGGGTTACGCGTTTCATTGATATTTTTTTGGTATGTTAATTAACCTACAAATTTAAATTACCATAACTTGAATAAGCAGTCAATCCGATCAACTGAAGCACACACGTTCGGATCAAAATACTGTTATCATTATAATCAGAACCTAATATTAATGGATAGTATTGATGTCGACATCGTTACCTGACTATTTTTTGTCAGATTGATCCAATTTCTACAATAACCTGAATTACGCGAACCATCCCGCCTTAAGCCGACCGCGGGATATGGCAAAAATGTTTATACCAAGGATTTGGCTAAAGTAAGTTTCGACGAAACTCTACTTAGCAACCACTATCTGTGTGTTTTTACGCTAAAGTTGGGTGCAGTCCGCATCCGGTTAGGTAATCATTAGGGCTTGACCGAAATGATTTTTTTGTGATTGAAAGGCTGACGAGATCTTGAGATGCAACTTGCCCTTTTTGTTGTGATTGTGGTTTTTAGCTTAGTGCTGTATGTCATCATTAAGCAAAATATTCAAATTCGCAGAGCGGAGTTTATTCGCAAGGCAAGTTTCCCTCCAGGCTTGTATAAAAAACTGCGTCAACATCATCCTCATTTAACGCCCAAAGACTGCCAACTGGTAGGTCAGGCGTTACGCCAGTTTTTTTTGGCTTATCTTCACGGTGATTGCAAGTTTGTGGCCATGCCATCTCAGGTGGTGGATGATTTATGGCATGAGTTCATCTTATATACCCGGCATTATAAATTGTTTTGTCAGCAGGCTTTTGGCTGTTTTCTGCACCATACACCGGCGATCATGCTGGGAGAAAATCGCAAGGATAATAGTGGTCTGCGCTGCATCTGGTGGTTTGCCTGCAAAGAGGAAAACATCAATCCACGTTATCCCTTCCGGTTGCCGTTATTATTTGCGGTTGATAATAAATTTAAGATTCCCAACGGTTTTTACTATACTGCGGAATGCCAGGCATTAACACAGCATCGTTCAGGTCTGGAATTAACCACCATTCATTGCGGTGAAGATTTCTCCAGCACTCAGTATGACGGTACCACAGATGGTTTTCCAGAAGCGGAAAGGCACCATAGATTAGGGGAAGACGGTCTGGATTTTGACTGCGGTGGCAGTAGTTGTAGTGGTGGTGGAGATTAAGTTTAAGTTTAAGCGGGTACAGAGTTGGTCAGCGGCCAGGCTTATAATGTCGGGGTGCTGACAGAGGACGCCGTGAATACATGTAGTTTGATGCCAGCATCCCTGTTGGCATCAAGCCCGGCACCAAAAACGATGATTATCAACAATTTAAGGGTTTGAAAACTGGAGGTTAGTAGTTACCTTCGCTGAATGATTAAAAATAAGTTTACAATCAGTATTATGGTTGGGAGTTCATGCTGTTATGAAATTCAAGGTACGTCATGAGTAAAATACAAAATCTGATTTTCCGCAAAAGCCTTTGGATGACCAGCAAAGCCGACTAGGATACTGGTACTTTGATAATTTTCTAATCCGGCCTGGGTAATTTGCGGACCCTCCGTCTCAATTAGGCTAACCGGTTTGTCTGATGGTCGAACTATGGCTATATGACCAGGCTTGTCTTCGTTAGGGTTTTCATAGCTGGCTAGTACCAATTGTCCTTGATTGGCAGCAGCTTGAGCCTCTATACCGTTTGCCAGCTTTTTCCAGCCATGTCCCTTGCTGTCGTCCAACAGCCATTCCTGTTGCGCGTTCGCCAGCATGATTTGACCGTGCTCGGGCGGACGAAGCAAGTAAACCCCCACTGATTTGGCGGCAGCCGCGGCGAAAGCGCTACAATGGGTATGCTTACCCTCACTACTGACGGGTTTGCCATCGGGGTCGCCGGTTTCCCAATTGACATGGATTCCAGCAGACCAATGATTTTGCACATCCAGTCCGTCAATTACCGCAAAACGTTGTTGGGCAACAGCCGAAATTTCGGATTTCCCTGCGGCAAACGTTTCAACTGGGGTTAACGACAAAAAACATATATTCAATAGCAGTGACAAACTGCCCAACAAAATAAATTTATTCATAATTATACCTAATCTGTAATAAGGTTAAACTAGCTGTCTTTCAATACATTACGGTATCTTCAATTTATCATACTATGCAAATCCCACACATCAGGGGTAGTTACCACATAGCTGTAAAAACCGCCATCTTGGTTAAACTTAACCAAAAGCATCCAAAATGCAGTCTATCATAAGTCGAAAAATATCCTATTGAGAGTGATTTTAGGTATTTTGTGGCTTAATGATAAAATACTGGTTAAAATCTGTAAAATTCTTAAGCTATTGATTATATATAATTAATACACCAATCAGAAGAAGATGGCACTTTTTACAGCTATGTGGTAACTAACTATTTCATCGAGGCGTTCGCTTCGCTCATAATGTCGAACCACTCTTGTAAACGATGAACGACAGCTTTCTATTTTGCTACTGACATACGCTGAACCTAGGCATGGAAAATTTCGCCAGCATCCTCAATGGCCGGTTTTGGCCGATATTTCTCTGTCAGAGCCGCATCAATTCGAAACCATTTTCTCGAATTTAGCGATTGAATCTAGACTGTTAACTTTTACAACTTTATAAAAACTTGTACATATATCGTTTATAAACCATCCAATATAAAGCTACTTTCAAAACCACTAGTCATTTAGCGGCCTATTCAACTCGGTTTGCCATTTACTCGCATCTGGGCCAGACTCAGGCCCCACTAAATAGCATTCCCATAAGCTTTCTTGCGGATTTAGGCTTTTAGTTTCAATCCAAGCACAAAATTCACCCCAAGCCTTAGCCAGTCCGTCATATCCACCGTGGTAGATAGTGCGGGCGACTTTTACAACAGGTAAGTTGCTATTCTTAACCCGACCAATCGAAGTGATAGCTCTACTAATTGGAAAGCCCACCTCAAAATCAAAAATTTCAGACGGTCTTTTATAGTGATAAGAAAAACAAGGTCCAATAATATCTACTCCCTGATTAGCAATTGCAGCCATTATTTCTGCAATGGCTGGCCCCATCACATGACTAATTTCCGAAACAGGGACAGTTAAACGAATAACAGCAGTAAGCTGTTCGACAGTTTGGGTTAATTGTGGGTTATCAAGCATATAATCTCCCTTTATGCATAACTGTATCCTGCCATAATGCTAAGTGCATGGCAAACATATAAAATAATTATGTTCTATACTTGGCTTCGATTTAGTTAAACACCGATGGTACTGAGAGATACAGTGTATAAAGATTTTCGGCCTGTATAATTTTCTCAAGATTACTTGTATCAAAAGTTATATACTTTAACTGAGATAACCACTCCAACTGCTGCAAATTTTGTTGCAAGCCTTAATCGCTATTAACGAAAAAAATAATCAAAAATTAATGACTCCCATTACAGACACTAAACCAGAACCCATTGCAGCAAAACCAAACTGGCATTACGACTCGTATTTTATTGCTCAGCTAAAACGACTTAATCTACTTAGACCCGATAGCGCTTTAAAAAAACCACGAAAGATCATTGTAAAAACCGATGATCGCACTGAGGAACTTGAAAGCGAAACAAATTCCAACAAAGATTAATTGTGTGTTCTGACAAACACATAAAATCTGTTTAGAATAGATTTATCTCTTTTATGCGCTAAGATAGCAACAATCAGACTTTTGCAATCATTATTACCTACCTAACGACCGTTGCCAGATTTAAGCGCTGTTCGTCTTTAAACGAAACGATATACGCCAATTGTATTATAAACATATAGTTTATATTCCATAAACTGAGCCGCATCTTTAAACCTTAAAAATGCACGGTATAATACTTAGCGGAGATAGTCCTTATCGTCTGGCTTGAGTTTTGTTTAGGTCAGACGTTTTTTCAACACACTAACGGTTATTTATGAGCAAAATTCACAATGAAGTACTTTTAGCCAATCGGGAATACGTTGCCAATTTTGATAAAGGCGATCTGGCTATGCCGCCTGCTCGTCAGTTTGCCATTCTTACCTGTATGGATGCCCGACTTGACCCTGCTAAATATGCTGGCTTATCCGAAGGCGATGCGCATGTAATTCGCAACGCGGGTGGTCGCGCCAGTGATGACGCAATACGTTCCCTGGTTATTTCTTATAAATTACTCGGCACTAAAGAATGGTTTGTCATCCATCATACCGATTGTGGGATGGAAACTTTTACAGACGAAATTATGCGCAGATTGCTAGGCAGCAGTTTAAAAACAGCAAGTGTTGATGCTACTGGATGGCATGACCATGGCGAAGGCCCAGGTTCTGCAGAAGCAAAATACGTAGATTGGCTAACCATTAGTAATCAGGTGGAAAGTGTAGTGGAAGATGTCACCCGCATCAAATCCCACCCTCTGGTACCAAAAGAAATACCTGTATATGGTTATATTTATGATGTTAAATCAGGACGTTTAATCGAAGTTCCAGAAGCCACCGCAATTGGCCAAGCAAACTAATTAAGCAGCTAGACGGCGGATGTTTAAGCATCCGCCAATGTTGATTTTATTCTTTATCCAAGCCAAAAGCGTGGTGTAAAGAACGTACAGCCAGTTCTAAATATTTCTCATCAATTACCACAGAAATTTTAATTTCTGATGTGGATATCATCTGAATATTGATGCTTTCATCGGCCAATACTTTAAACATGGTACTGGCAATACCGGCATGAGAGCGCATACCAACCCCCACGATAGACACTTTAACAATACTATTATCGCCACTAACCTGTTTTCCGCCTAAATCAACACATAAAGTATCTAATAAAGCTCTGGCACGCAGATAATCATTACGGTTAACGGTAAAAGTAAAATCGGTGGTGCCATTTTCACCCACATTTTGCACAATCATATCCACTTCAATATTATCGGCGGCAATGGGGCCAAGAATTTTCGATGCCACGCCTGGCAAATCAGGCACACCGGTCAGCGTCAGTTTCGCTTCGTCCCGGTTAAATGCAATGCCTGAAATTAAAGCTCTTTCCATTTCTGATTCCTCATAGGTAATAAGAGTACCCTTGCCTTCGGAAAAGGAAGACAATACCCGTAATGCAACATTATATTTTCCGGCGAACTCAACCGAGCGTATCTGTAGTACTTTTGAACCTAAACTGGCCATTTCCAGCATTTCTTCAAAAGTAATCTTATCCAATCGACGTGCTTTGGGTACCACGCGAGGATCGGTGGTGTAGACACCATCCACATCAGTATAAATAAGGCATTCATCTGCTTTCAATGCTGCGGCCAAAGCCACTGCGGTGGTATCTGATCCGCCACGTCCTAACGTAGTAATATTGCCATTTTCATCCACACCCTGAAAACCCGCCACTACGACTACTTTACCAGCCTGCAGATCGTCATGCATTTTACTGACATCTATATCGCGAATACGTGCTTTGGTGTGACTGCTATCGGTTAGGATTTTAACTTGTGATCCTGTATAAGAACAGGCATCACAATCGATACTGTGCAAAGCCATTGTTAACAGTGAGATAGTCACTTGCTCGCCCGTGGACAATAACACATCCATTTCCCGATCGGTTGGCTGTTCCTGCATCTGTTTTGCCAGACCCACCAGACGGTTAGTCTCACCACTCATGGCAGAAACCACTACCACAATTTGATCACCCGCATCACGGGCTTGTTTGACGCGCTCTGCAACGGCTTTAATGCGCTCGGGCGTGCCCACCGAAGTGCCACCAAATTTATAAACGTACAATGCCATATCTATTTTGACCTTTTGGCTTTTAGGCTGGTTTAAGATGTCGCACAAGCGACGGTTATTTTATTGGGCTGACGAAAAAACTCAATCAAGCTTTGCTTTTACCCACTCAGGTACCTGTTGTAAAGCTGCCGCCAAACCAGATGGATCATTACCACCTGCTTGAGCCATATCTGGCCGACCGCCACCTTTTCCACCCACTTGCATTGCAACAAAATTAACTAAATCGCCCGCTTTAACTTTGTTCATCGTTTCTTTGGAAACGCTGGCAATTAAACTGACTTTATCGCCGCTAACGGTGGCCAACACCAATGCAGCATTGCCAAGTTTATTTTTAAGTTGATCAGCCAAATCCCGTAATGCTTTTGGATCAATATCGTCTAATTTGACAGCCAAGACTTTAACACCATTCACATCAACAGCTTGATTGGATAGTTCATCGCCCGCCGAGCTTGCCAGTTTAGATTTAAGTTTTTCCAGTTCTTTTTCTAGGCTGCGATGTTTTTCCAACAATTGCTGAACCTTGTCCGCCGCTTTGTCTGGCGCACTTTTCAACAACCCGGCAATGGCGTGCAACACTGTTTCCCGTTCATCCAACCAATCCAAAGCACCTTGACCCGTAACAGCCTCAATACGTCGTACTCCAGCGGCTACCCCAGTTTCACTAATAATTTTAAATACACCAATATCACCAGCTCTATCTACATGGGTACCACCGCAAAGCTCGGTGGAAAATTCACCAATCCTTAATACCCGCACTTCATCACCGTATTTTTCGCCAAATAGCGCCATGGCACCCGCTTTAACGGCTTGCTCCTTATCCATAATTTCGGCAGCCACTGGTTTATTCAAGCGAATCTGCGCATTAACCAAATGTTCTACGCTGGATAATTCTGCTGCGGTCATCGGCTCGAAATGAGAAAAATCGAAACGTAAACGCTCACTATTAACTTGCGAACCTTTCTGCGCGACATGTTCACCCAAAGTTTGGCGTAAAGCAGCATGTAATAAATGCGTAGCCGAGTGATTGCGCTCAGTCGCTTTGCGAATGTCAGCATTAACACTCACTTCACAAGCTTGACCTAAGTTGAGTGTTCCTTGCAATACCTTACCTTTATGCAAGAACAATGTACCGCCTTGCTTATGTGTATCTTCTACAGCAAAAACTGCATCGCCACAAACGATACGACCGGTATCGCCAACCTGACCACCGGATTCAGCATAAAAAGGAGTTTGATCCAGAATTACTACCCCATCTTCGCCAGCATCCAAGCTTTCTACGGCTTGACCTTGTTTAAACAGCCCAATAACCTGTACCGAACCTTCCAGATGAAAATAACCGGTAAACTCGGTGCAACTATCGTGCTTAATATCCTGATCGTAATCGGCAGCAAAACTACCACCGGCTCTGGCACGTTCGCGCTGGGCAGTCATTTCCACTTCAAAACCAGCGTGATCGACGCTCAGATTGTGTTCACGGGCAAAATCGGCAGTTAAATCAACGGGAAACCCATAGGTATCGTAGAGTAAAAACACCACATCCCCAGGAATAACATGACTATCCAATTTGGACACACATCCTTCCAAAATTTTCATTCCCTGTTCCAGGGTTTCCGCAAAGCGTTCTTCTTCTTTTTTCAATACTCGCTCTACCTGCTCCTGAGCTTTAGTCAGCTCTGGGTAGGCCGCACCCATTTCGGCAACCAATGGCGCAACCAATTGGTAGAAAAAAGTCTCATGGATACCCAAGCGGTAACCATGCCGAATAGCACGACGAATAATACGGCGTAAGACATAACCGCGTCCTTCGTTGGAGGGTAATACCCCATCAGCAACCAAGAAAGCACAAGAACGAATATGATCTGCCACTACGCGTAAGGAGCTATTATTTAAATCTTGCGTCCCCGCCAACTGCGCGGCGACTTTTAACAAAGGCTGAAACAGATCGATTTCGTAATTACTATGCACACCTTGCAATACGGCAGAAATTCGCTCCAATCCCATACCTGTATCTACAGATGGGGCAGGCAAAGGCGTCAGATTTCCGTCTTTGTCGCGATCATATTGCATAAAAACCAGATTCCAGATTTCAATGTAGCGATCACCATCTTCGTCTGCACTTCCGGGAGGACCACCAGGAACATGAGCTCCGTGATCGTAGAATATCTCTGTACAAGGACCACAGGGACCGACATCGCCCATAGACCAGAAATTATCTTTTGCGCCAATACGGGAAAATCGTAAAGGATCAATTTTGACATCTTCCAACCAAATAGCTTCGGCTTCAGAGTCTTCATCAAACACAGTAACCCATAGTTTTTCAGCAGGTATGCCCAATTCCTTGGTCAAGAAATCCCAGGCAAAATGAATAGCATCGTGCTTGAAATAATCGCCAAAACTGAAATTACCCAACATTTCGAAAAAGGTATGATGACGGGCTGTATACCCTACATTCTCCAGGTCATTATGTTTACCACCGGCACGCACGCAACGCTGGCTGGTGGTGGCGCGACTAAAATCCAGTTTTTCACGCCCCAAAAACACATCTTTAAATTGCACCATACCTGCGTTGGTAAACAACAAAGTGGGATCATTTCCCGGCACCAAGGAACTGGATGGCTGTACAGCGTGTCCGCGTTGGCGAAAAAACTCCAGAAAGGCGGTTCGTAATTCGGCACTTGTCATTTTTTTCATCATGCTATATTCGGTAAATTTTTGACTTTCAAACAAATTTTAGTAAAACGGCAATTATATATATGCAATTAAATAAAGGAACCAGAAAAATATCCTCATCCACTTACTGACTTAATTTAAGTTTTAACGTAGCAAACAAGGTTTTAATCATTTCAGCATTAAATCCACGCTGATACAAAAATCGATTACGTTTCAACCATTCAGCCGCTGACAAAACCTTTACCTGATCATATTTGCGCTCATAAACGCTCAATAATTGATTTTGCCAGCCATCGACATATTCATCTGCCAGTGTATCCAGATCGACATCATCAATACCTCGTTGCTGTAACTCATAACGAATACGCAACGGGCCATAGCCATCTGCAATACGCTGCCGAACATAACACTCAACAAACCGGCTATCGTTCTGCCAGTTTTGTGCGATCATTTCCTTTAAAATTGGCTCGACTTCCTGGCGCTTAAAGCCGCGCAAAGCCAGTTTGTCCAATAATTCGCGCTGACTATGTTCGCGCCTGGCCAACAAGCGCATACAAATCTGGGTTATTTTCTGATTACGTTCAATCGCCGTCTGCAAACTCGCTGTCATCATCTTCGATTATTGCCAACGGTGCTGTATGTCGAGAAGCAAAGGCTTTTTCCCGAATAGCTTTTTCCAAAACGATAGCTTTGTCTGGGTTATCCCGTAAAAACTGTTTGGCATTATCTTTACCCTGGCCAATTTTCTCATTATTGTAGCTATACCAGGAACCAGATTTTTGCACAAAACCATGCTCAACACCTAAATCGACCAATTCTCCCAAGAAAGACACGCCTTCTCCATACAGAATCTCAAAATCGGCCTGTTTAAACGGTGGTGCAACTTTGTTTTTGACAACTTTAACCCGAGTCTCGTTACCAATAACTTCATCACCTTTCTTAATCGATCCAATACGACGAATATCTAGTCGTACCGATGCATAAAATTTTAAGGCATTACCACCCGTCGTTGTTTCTGGATTACCAAACATGACTCCAATTTTCATACGTAATTGGTTGATAAAAATCACCAGCGTATTGGAACGTTTGATATTCGCTGTTAATTTACGCAAAGCCTGCGACATTAACCGGGCTTGCAGCCCCATGTGCGAATCGCCCATGTCACCTTCGATCTCAGCTTTTGGGGTTAAAGCAGCTACTGAATCGATAACTACGATATCTACAGCGCCGGAGCGCACCAGCATGTCAGTAATTTCTAAAGCCTGCTCCCCCGTATCGGGTTGCGAGACTAATAAATCACCAATATTAACACCGATTTTTTGGGCATATTCTGGATCCAGGGCATGTTCAGCATCGACAAATGCTGCCGTACCACCCAGCTTTTGCATTTGGGCAATGGTTTGTAAAGTCAACGTGGTTTTACCAGAAGACTCTGGTCCGAAAATTTCAACAACTCGCCCACGCGGTAAACCACCACAACCCAGAGCGATATCAAGCCCTAAAGAACCCGTGGACACTACATCGATATCACGCATGGCGGCTGCATCACCCATACGCATAACGGAACCCTTGCCAAACTGCTTTTCAATCTGCATCAAAGCGGCGCCTAGCGCCTTTTTCTTGTTGTCGTCCATTTTTCTGCCTGCCCTAAGATGATGATGTAAACCCTATCATTATCACATAGTCACAAGCTTGGAAACAGTTTTTATCTGGGATTTTTGAGGGGAAAAGACTGGTTAATATTGACTTTCCTTCTAATTGGTCTATCAACACATGCTATTCTGCTTAAACAGACATCAATGAGTAGCGCAAATTATGGCATAAACACATTGCGAAAATTCTCTGCCAACTGGTTTTGCAAGCTCGAAACATCCATGTCTAAACGATAGCCAGCGGCTGCATAAATTTGGCTTATATCCACATCACTGGCGTCTGTTTCTAAAAAGAATCGATTCAAAGGAAGTATGGATAATACTTGATTGGCATTACTATTCGTTTGTAATAAGGCTTTACCAAAAGAAAAATAAAAACCAAGTTTTAATAATTGTTGGGCGACAACTGGCTTAGCATTAAAGCCATGTATAATCCAATATTCTGGTGCATGACTGCGCTTTTTAATTTGCATTAACTCACTAAAAGCGCGTACACAATGAATGATGATGGGTTTATTGAGACGAGCCGCTAATTGCATCTGCTGGCTAAAAACGGCTAGCTGTTCGGGCAAGGGTCTATTAATGGCTTTATCTAAACCACACTCACCAATTCCCAGCACCTGCGGATGCTCCGCATTTTTTTCCAACTCTAACAAAGCCGCATGCACATCTTGCCTACCAATATACCAGGGATGCAAACCCAAGGTAATCCAGTGTCGATTGACCATATCAGGAGAATATTCATGTATATCAACACTGAGAATATCAATATGCTTGCCAATGGTTTTGCGATGACAGTGAATATCAATATAGCCATTATTTAGCTGTATTAGCGTGTCTGCATCCGCAAAATTTATAAAGTTACTGACAGGCATAATTATCGATAAAATAGCAGTAAAACTGTCTCATGAGTGATATTGTGGGCGTGTTGTTCTCAATTAAATTTAAATATCTTAAAAATGCAAACTGTCCGTCTATTATTGTGTGTCATTTTTGTCTTCTTTGCCCATGGTGCTTACGACTGGTTCAATAACCAGGCACAATACGTTGGTCCAGATGTGCCCTCAGGAAAACTTATCAGCTTGTCCTTTGCACCCTACCATGAAGGATACAGCCCGCTGACCAAAAAATATCCATTACCCGAACATATTGACAATGATTTAAGCCTACTAGCCGATAAGGTGTATAACACTCGCACCTATTCCAGCCTGGGCGGCATGCAACCGACACCGAAACTGGCACGTAAACATCAACTTACCATGCTACAGGGTGCTTGGCTGGGTGACAATCCTAAAGATAATCAAATCGAAATAGAAGCGTTAATCAATTCCGCCAACCAAAATCCGGATGTGGTTACGCGTGTTATGGTGGGTAATGAAGTTTTACTAAGACGTGATCTGTCCGTCGACCAATTAATTGACTACATCCGCACGGTTAAACGCGCTGTTAAACAACCCGTATCCTATGCGGATGTTTGGTCGATGTATATGAAATATCCGCAATTAATGAAAGAAGTGGATTTTATTACCATTCATGTTTTACCGTATTGGGAAGATGAACCTGTTGCGGTAGATGAAGCCGACGAACATTTAGAAAAAATTGTTAAACAAATTGAAGATAAAGCCCAAGAAATAGCTCCGGGCAAGCCTATTTTAATCGGCGAAACTGGCTGGCCAGGTGCAGGCAGGCAACGAGGCGCCGCCATTCCCAGCGTTGTGAATGAAGCTAAATTTATTCGCGCCATGATACAGGTCGCCAATCGGCATGGTTTTGATTACAACATTGTCGAAGCCTTTAATCAATCCTGGAAAAGCCATATGGAAGGTGTGGTAGGCGCTAACTGGGGGCTGTTTTCGGTAGACCGCAAACCAGTATTTCCGTTAACTGGACGGGTGTATGAAAATCCAAAATGGCAAAGTGATTTTGTACTAAGCACACTAGTTTGGCTGGGAATAATTGCCTGTTATTTCAAGAAACTTCAGTTTATCTCGCTAACCAGGAAACTGGTATTTCTCGGTATCACCCAGATTCTGTGCATTAGCTTGATCGACTTGGCTGGTTTTCTCTGGTACACCAGCTATACCAGTTGGGAACGCGCTTATACTGCGTGCATGGTGCTGGCAAATTCGGTATTTGGCCTTATTATCCTGGCACGCTATAGCGCCATTTTACAAGAAAAACACAGTTCTAAAACCTTAGTCACTTGGCTAGGTAATCTTTATTTATTATTTTTGCTGCTAGCCATTGTTAAAACTTTCGCACTGGCTAATAACGGTCGCTATTTGAGCTTCCCTATCGAACAATTCACCATTCCAGTTTGGGGTATTATCGGCTTGATGATTTGCCACAGTCTAAAGCTAGGAAAACACAATCTGCTAAATATAGCCATGACAGATTTACTCAACTTACAGATACCCGCTTATGTTTATCGTGGTTTATCTTATCTTGCTTATTTGGCTCTACCCGCTATGTTACTGGGTGAAATATGGGCATTCATGAACGGCAGCGATCTTCTATTAGCGCATCCAGGTGTTTCTGAAAGTCTACACTATGCTGTGTTATATACTGTCAGTAATCAACAGTTGCTAGTCTGGTTATTATTTTTGCTGGTGTTAGCTCTTCCAGTTTGGAGCAATCAACGGCAACCTACGATTAGCAATACGGTCAACTAATGCTAGTAACGGTTTTTTCGGGCATTCTTGCCAGAAAAAACCGTTACTATTAAAGTCAACATAAAACAAAAGCCACTACTCACCCAATTTTCAAAAATGCTAAATTGCGGACAATCTTGGCTTTATCCTACCCATACTCTAGCATTTCTGAACATTCGTAACCAAGCACCTTCTTCTGGCCAATCGGTGGGATGCCAGGAGTTTTGCAGGGTTCTAAAGCAGCGCTCAGGGTGTGGCATCATAATTGTGAAGCGACCATCCGCATTGGTTAATCCGGTTATACCTAAAGGCGAGCCATTCGGGTTTGCCGGAAAAGCCATACTGGATTGACCGTAATTATCCACATAACTGAGAGCCAGCAAAGATAGATCCGGTTCGCCAGTAAATTCAGCCCGTCCTTCGCCATGCGCGACCACAACCGGCAATACCGAACCCGCCATACCTGTGAAAAAGATAGACGCTGATTCTTGCACTTTAACCATAGCAACCCGTGCTTCAAACTGTTCAGAAGTGTTACGTTTAAACTGCGGCCAATGTTCTGCGCCGGGAATAATATCCTTTAGACCCGACATCATCTGACAACCATTACACACACCCAAACCAAAGGTATCAGGTCTGGCAAAGAAAGCAGCAAAATCGGCACGCGCCTGTGGATTAAACAGGATAGATTTGGCCCAGCCACCACCAGCACCCAGTACATCACCATAGGAAAAACCACCGCACGCCACCAGACCAGTAAAATCTGCCAGCGTAACGCGACCAGCAATAATATCAGTCATATGCACATCAATAGCATCAAACCCGGCTCTATGAAAGGCAGCAGCCATTTCCACATGTCCGTTAACACCCTGTTCACGCAAAATAGCCACTTTAGGCCGAGTTGCGTTTGCAAAGCAGGCGACAATGTTGTCATTGATATCAAAGCTTAACTGTGCAGACAAACCCGGATCTTGATCGTCGCATATTTGCTCAAATTGCTGCAGGGCACACACAGGATTATCGCGCAAGGCTTGCATACGATAACTGACTTCAGACCAGGTTTGTTGTAATTCGGCACGACTCGCGCGATACAGCAAGTGATGATCACGATAAATACTTAACTGCTGGCCATCGACCACTTTACCAATAATATGACTGCATTTTGCTAATCCTGCTTGCGCTAGATCAGTTAACACCCTATTCACTTCGGTTGTGTTAATTTGCAGTACCGCGCCCAGTTCCTCATTAAATAAAGCCGCTAAGTTATCCGAGCCTAAGGCATCCAATTGCAAATCAACCCCTTTTCGACCGGCAAACAGCATTTCTGCTACGCTAGCTAATAATCCACCATCTGAACGGTCATGATATGCAAGCAACAAGCCTTTTTCATTCAGCGCTTGAATAGCATTAAAAAAGCTTTTAAATAACCCGGCATCATCTAAATCGGGCGCTTGATTGCCTAACTGATTATAAACTTGCGCCAATACCGACCCGCCAAGCCGGTTTTTACCCTGTCCAAGATCAATTAACAATAAAACACTCTCTGTATTTTGTAATTGCGGAGTAAGCGTTTTGCGAATATCCGCTACCGGAGCAAAGGCAGTAATAATCAGAGAGACTGGTGAGGTCATCACTTTTTCTGCATCAGCTTCTTGCCAAACGGTTTTCATGGACAATGAATCTTTACCAACCGGAATAGCAATTTCCAGTTCTGGGCATAATTCCATGCCTACTGCTCGCACCGTGTCAAATAACACAGCGTCTTCACCTGGACTGCCGGCCGCCGCCATCCAATTAGCAGAGAGTTTAATATCATTGATTTTGTCTATCCGCGCAGCTGCCAGATTAGTCAGGGCTTCGCCTATTGCCATACGACCCGAGGCAGGACCATCAATCAGTGCTAAAGGGGTACGCTCACCCATGGCCATTGCCTCACCAATATGCGCATAATAGCCGGCTGCTGTCACTGCAACATCAGCCACAGGTACTTGCCAAGGCCCCACCATCTGATCTCTAGCTACCAATCCGGTAACCGAACGATCACCAATGTGGATTAAGAAACTCTTATCAGCAACGGCAGGAAAAGCCAATACGCGTTTAATGGCAGTTTCCAAATCAATGTCTGTCAGTTGCAAATCAGGCAGTTTTTTGGCTAAGCGCTTTACATCACGATGCATTTTCGGTGGTTTACCAAATAGCACCGACATAGGTAAATCAACGGGTTTACCACCCAACCAAGCGTCACTCAAACTTAAATGCTCTGCATCGGTAGCATGGCCGATGACGGCATATAAACAATGTTCACGCTCGCAAAACGATTTAAACAACTCCAAAGCATCAGGCTTAATGGCCAATACATAACGCTCCTGGGCCTCATTGCACCAGATTTGCATGGGTGACATGCCTTTATCGGCATTATGCACCTTGCGTAATTCAAATTGGCCGCCGCGATTGCAATCATGAATAATTTCCGGTACGGCATTCGATAAGCCGCCTGCGCCCACATCATGAATAGAAATTATCGGGGTGTTATCACCTAAAGAATTACAGTGATTAATCACTTCCTGACAACGACGCTCCATTTCTGGGTTTTCACGTTGTACTGAAGCAAAATCCAGTTCCGCAGAACTTTGACCGGATGTTTGCGAGGACGCTGCGCCACCCCCTAAACCAATCAGCATGGCTGGCCCGCCTAACACAACAATCAATGATCCAGCAGGAATTGGATGCTTATCAACCAACATAGGCCGTATATTGCCCATACCGCCAGCGATCATTATCGGTTTGTGATAGCCGCGAAATTGCTGAATAGCACCTGTTTCCGATGCTTGTTCGAAGCTGCGAAAATAGCCAGCGATATTAGGCCGACCAAACTCATTATTGAAAGCAGCACCACCAATCGGGCCAGCCAGCATAATGTCTAAAGCCGAAGCAATACGTTCCGGCTTTCCATTTTCAATTTCCCAAGGCTGTGCATAACCCGGAATTTTCAGATGTGAAACGCTAAAACCTGTTAAACCCGCTTTGGTGGCCGACCCCCGCCCTGTAGCGCCTTCATCCCTAATCTCTCCACCAGAACCGGTAGCCGCACCTGGATGCGGTGAAATAGCGGTTGGGTGATTGTGAGTTTCAACTTTCATCAACAAATGCGCCGCTTCTTCGACGTACCCATAACGCTGGGTAATGGCATCACGAATAAATACTTGGCTAACACCACCTGCCACAACTGAAGCATTATCACTGTATGCCGATAAAATATTTTGCGGATGTTGGCTATGGGTATTGCGAATCATGGCAAATAAGGATTTGGCTTGCGTCTCGCCATCTATGGTCCAACTGGCATTAAAAATTTTGTGTCTACAATGCTCAGAGTTGGCCTGCGCAAACATCATTAACTCAACATCGGTAGGATTACGTCCAAGTTGTATAAAGCTATCGGTGAGGTAATCAATCTCGTCTGCAGATAACGCTAAACCCAAATCAGCATTTGCTTTCAGCAAGGCGGCACGCCCCTGCTCTCGACCTAAGCCTATAATAGCAACGCTGTCCAAAGCCTGAGGCTGATGCTCTGCAAACAACTCAATTTCACTCAAGTCATTAAGCACTTGCTGCGTCATACGATCGTGCAGTACTGCGGCAATTTGTTGCTGAGCCGCTTGACTAAGTACTGAAGAACTCCCTAATCGATATTCGATACCCCGTTCAACTCGGCGCACGGCAGACAAACCACAACGTTCTACAATTTCTGTGGCTTTACTGGACCATGGCGAAATACTACCCACTCTTGGTACAACCCAAAATGATAAGACCTGTTTGGACTGAATTTTAGTTACCGAATCACTAAATCCATAGTCTAACAAACGTTGCAACATGGTAAATTGCTCAACCTGCAACTCTGCATCAACTTGCACAAAATGCTGAAAACTTGTGCTTAGTTCATCAATACTTGTCTCTATAATTTGCAATTCGCTTAATAACTTTTTAAGACGAAACGGGGAAAGTGCAGCAGTGCCAGGAATAATCAACATGATAGTTATATAATCGATTGCTAAATCAGGTTACAAAAAACGGGATGAGTAGAGTTGTAGCGGTGGTTATGCATTAAATGTCAGATAAACGCGCTTTTTTGACGTTAAATTTAACAACTCCTGCCTATACCTAGTATTTATGGAACAGCCTTTTCCGTTGCCTCTGAACCTGCTGGCGTATCAAGATTAATACCATCAGCAATTAATTTAAGTAAGCGGGTAGCTGGTGAATTGGAAACTGTTTTACCTTCACTATTCTGTACGGTTACTTCAGTAGATTGCGGCGTAATTTCCAGCAAACTTATTCGATACTGCTGTTCATGGCTGGGATCCTCCCCAAACAAGAAAGCCATTTCATCCCAAAAACTATTGTCTTCGGGTTTTATGGCATCAGGATCATATTTGACATAGAAATAAGCATTATCCAGATTACGTTCCACAATTTCTATCCGTTGCCGACTGAGGGCTCTGGCAACCAAACGCCAAGCTGGAATTTTAGCCTGATCTATTTGCAAGCTGCTAACTGCAGCGCTAGTCACCTCAACCTGAACTGGCTCACTAGTCTCGACGGCAGTAGTAGAAGCAGTTTGTTTGGGTTTTGCAGGGATAGATTCTTTAACAACTGTAGCAGTTTGTACTGGAATAGCGGGCGAATCCGGGGCTTTAGGAGGATTAACTGGCATGAGTCCAGTCATTCTACTGTTGGCTGTGGCTTGTGGTTTAAGATCATCGGGAATAAGCAAATCAGGAACTTCCGTTCTGAATTGATAATCACGCTCTTTATCTGGAAACAACCCCCTAATGTACGAGCATCCCGACAAAGCTTGCAGGATAACCAGTATCAGCAAGCAACGCCAACATTTAGCAGACCTCATGATAAAGACACACCAGCCTGACGCATGGCATTACGCACCGCATCGTGACAATCTTCTGTTAACCAGGTTAATGGCAAACGAATACCTTTGTTGATTAATCCCATTTCTGCCACAGCCCATTTTACTGGAATGGGATTCGACTGGATGAACAAATTGCTGTGCAATCCTCTCAGCGGAGCATCAATAGCTTCTGCTAGCTCTCTATCACCCCGCATTGCGGCAAATAACATGTCATGTACCTGCTTGGGTGCGACATTTCCAGTAACAGTAATGCTGCCATTTCCACCCAACAAACAAAACTCCATACTGCTGGCATCATCACCTGTATAGATAGCAAAATCATCACTGGTTAAATCTCGGATTAGTTTGACACGTTCCAATATGCCTGTGGCTTCCTTAACGCCGACTATGTTTGGAACTTTTGCCAGACGAGCAACAGTTTCTGGCAGTAAATCACAAGCCGTACGCCCAGGGACATTATATAGAATTTGTGGAATATCCACCGCCGCCGCAATGGCCTGATAATGCAGAAACAAGCCTTCTTGAGTCGGCTTATTGTAATAAGGCGTTACCAGTAAACAAGCATCTGCCCCAGCCAGTTTGGCCTTTTTTGTCAGTGAAATGGCTTCACGAGTACAATTAGCACCCGTGCCTGCAATCACTGGAATGCGTCCGGCAACACAGTCAACCATCAATTTAATCAGAGCACAATGCTCATCTTCATCTAAAGTTGCTGATTCACCAGTAGTACCTACGGCTACCAAAGCATCGGTACCTTGCTCAATATGAAACTCAATCAGCTTTTTAAGACTGAGTTCATCCACTGCACCATTTTCGGTCATAGGAGTTACCAGTGCAACGATACTACCTTGAATCATGAAATCTCTCTTCTTGGAAATGCTAAACTTTATATTATACCAAGCACAAGCCAAAAACTCAGCTTGTTAAATTTTTCTATAAGCACACCGAGCAAATTAATGCGCTTAAACAGCTGGACATGACTAGCCTATTTGTAACCAAATTAGCTTAGATAGCAGCCTAGTAGCTCTGTTTTTCAAGCTCCCTAACTTAGCCAACTACACATACAAAACAGAACCTTACTCGTGTTTTAGAAAAACAACTAAGAGATAATTTGATGATAATTTTTAGCAACTAATTAACCATTACCATGGCACCTTTAACATTAGTAGTAGTCTCAGAATCGCCAACATTAGTCATAGTACCTTTTAGCTCTGCAGACACTTGCCCTTTAATGGAGACTTGCATGGATTTTATAGTGACACTTGAAGCATCCATCTTAATACTGCTTTGACCCACCGTTAAAGTAATTGAAGAGGTATCCATCACAATGGTATTTTGTCCCACTTTCAAATTAATAGATTTTGCAGCTGTTTCAGAAATTTTTCCGGCACTGACATCAACAGTCCGATCACCTTTTTTTACCGTAAGGGAATCATTGCCCTGTTCAAGAGAGACGGTACGGTTATTATAGATTTCAACTGTCTGATCGCCAGCGGATTTTTTAATAAAGCCCACTTTTCGCGTTTCGTTATTTTCTATAACACAATTAAAGTCTTTTTCGGCTTGAATAAAAATCTCTTCTGAATCTTTTTTATCTTCAAAACGGATTTCATTATAATTATCTGTCGAGCCATTCGGCGTACTTTGCGTTTTAATACCACTTTGGGTTTTATTGGCATCTAAACCATAGGGCGGCATTTGCTCATTATTGTAAACGCTACCCGTAATAATTGGACAATCTGGATTGCCTTCCAAAAAATCCACAATCACTTCCTGACCAATACGGGGAATAAAGACACCTCCCCAGTTTTTACCAGCCCATATTTGCGCAACCCGCACCCAACAGTAGGTATCTTGATCGTTTGTTCCAAGCCGATCCCAGTGAAACTTAATTTTGACACGACCATACTTATCGGTTGTTATATCATCACCACCAACAACGGTTGTTCCTTTTGCACCAACCACAGTAGCCGTCTGCACACCTTGGACTACAGGTACCGGACTAATACGTGGCGGCCGATAAACTGAACTGGCACTTATTACAGTGTAACTGCATTGATAATCTTCACCACTATCTTGAGTACCATACGTACTGTAAGAATTATTCTGAAATTGAAAATGGGTAGAAACCACTAAATATTTGCTATTCTGATCCTCACGTGGAAACTCTGTCAGAGTAAACTTGCTGCCAGTTGCCAAACGTCGGATATTACCCCGAGCAGTAACCTGTTGAAACCCAACGTCCTGTTCTTCCATACGAATTTTGGCATAACTTTTACCATCTGCAACCGCTTTATATTCACCAGGATAATCGTAAACCTCTTTATCATTATCGGTATAGGTTAGCGCAGTAACAGAATCACCCTTTAAATCAGAACCAGGGTTTTCAAAATCAAAATCATTTAAAGTATATTTACCCGATTGAATTTGCTGACTTAAACTCCAGTCATAGATATGTTCTTCATCGCGACGCTGTTGATTATCCATAGGATAATACTTAATAGTCGCATTACCTGACGTATCTTGATGCGCGTCCATGTTGTCACATAAAACCAGGGTATGTGTACTATCTGTATGGGTAAAATAATAATAAATCCCCTCTTCTTCCAAAAGACGACTGATAAAATTGAAATCAGTTTCCCGATATTGCACACAGAACTCGCGAGGCTGGTAAGTCGTGGTGAATTGGGTAGTTATATCCGTATAACCATAAGCAGAAAGTACGTTTTTGACTAAATCCGGCACCGTAAAAGTTTTCACAGCTCCTTCAACAATTTGAGGCGACTGTACCTTACAGTTACTCGTACGCGTCAACAACCATAGCTTGGGATGCACCACCGCCCGGTAATAATAAAGATTACCGAGCATACCGTATTGATTTACCTGGGTAACAATACCATTAAAATCACGCTCACCACCTTCGGCCAGATATAACTTGATCGTGGCACTTTTGCCAAGCATGCTTTTTAGATCAACACTTCCATTTTCACTGAGCAACTCCAGCTCATATTCAAATAAGCGACTAAACTGCTCACTGCCCGTGATCCGGTAAAGTAATAAAGTGTCGGATATTCCAGTAAAAGTGACTGAAGCCATCCGATTATCTTGTGTATAAGCCATGATTCTATCCTACTATGCAGCTATGATTTAACATCACAATCACTCCAGTTAACCACCGATCAAAACTGTTGGCAATCCTAAAACAATGGTTCCGCCATGACCTGCAGAGTCGCCCATTCGTGCAGCAGGCATTTTCCCAATAAATACGGTAGCCGAACCCTTTGCAATTAAATCTGGAGGTCCCACACAAGTAATCAAATCGGTAGCGCGAGCAGCGGGTAATTTACCAATTAACACCGTTGGCGCCCCTGGCGGCAATATAGGGCCACCCACATGAGGCACTAGCGCAGTGAACATTGGACAAACATGCATATCAGTGATTCGAGCAGCGGGCTGTCCCATAAATTATTCCCCTATTTTATTAAACTTGCCAAACTTTGCCATTGCCACCATTTGCTATATCAATAGCTTGCTCAATAAAAAACACATATTTTTCATCTGCTTTATCCGGCTGTGTTTGCACCGCTGCCAACATCACTGCACCTGCGACCGCTTTACAACTTAAATTATCAGGTGGCGGCACTACAGCAGGAACATCTTCAGGAGCCATATTACCCTCACTCCAAAAAGCCGCCATTGCCGCCCACGACATGGCATTATCAAAGTTAGCGGCTTGTGCAGCTGTATGCGATTTGCGACGATTGGGCTCTGTCGGGCTAAACACCCAAGCCTCTGCCGCAGTCAATGCAGCTAACAATTCTGGCGGGGATTGCTCATTTAGCGAACTACGGGCACTTAAACAAGCCCACCAAGTAGCTTCCCGTTTAGGTAAGGCACGAGCCAAAAAACGTACCGCATCTACATATAGATTCTGCTCTATCAATGCATTTAAATAAGTAACAGGATCGGGCTCAGCTTCCAGACATTTTTTTGCCTCAGGACCCACATCAATATCTTTACAAATGGTTTGTGCCTGAGGAATTAAAATTTTTTTTAATGATGTCGCGACTGCCATATAAATCCCCTAATACCCTATCGCTTTTTATAACAATAAATTTTTATTATCTAGCAAATGTTTTTTGTAATGCAATGTCAAAATCAAACCCTAAACTCAGTGCATTCTTCATAGTCTATCCACAGCTAACAATCTTTGTTTATCGCGCAGATAAACCACTATTCAGCTAGTTTATCAAAAAACAGATACTTAGCTAATTACTTTGACGATTAGAACCAAGAAGCCTGAATAGATATTTGCCCGGAAAGTATAGAGAATTGCACATGCATACTCAACACGCACAACCCAGAACTAAAGCTTAAATCCTTAGAAAGAATTACGCTGATAGGCTCAGCACAAACAGTCATTTTAGTTCACGTTTGTACCGAGCATCTCAATTTGTATAGCGAAAACCAAACAAATAAGGTTAAGCCCCAATTAATTAGTTCGACTTAAAACTCGTAAACAAATTCCCCATCCACAACGCCGACATGCACTTTCTCAACAGCATTACCTTCCATCATACGCGTTAAGAATTCAGAACTAATGCTCGGCAGCATAGTATTGGTCAGGATGGCATCTATCATACGCCCACCACTTTCCAATTCCGTACAACGGCTGGCAATCAGCTTTATGACATCATCACTATAACTGAATGGAATTTTATGATGCTCCACAATGCGTTTTTCGATGCGGCGCAATTGTAGCTTAGTAATTGAACCTATCATTTCATCATTCAATGGATAATAAGGAATCACCACTAAACGACCTAATAAAGCCGGTGGGAACACTTTTAACAAAGGTTCACGTAAAGCTTTAGCAATACCTTCAGGTTCTGGCATTAGATCAGGATCTTTACACAAATTGCTGATGAGTTCGGTACCTGCATTGGTAGTCAGTAAAATTAAGGTATTCTTAAAATCAATGACACGTCCTTCGCCGTCTTCCATCCAGCCTTTATCAAATACTTGAAAAAATACTTCATGTACATCTGGATGTGCCTTTTCCACCTCATCCAGTAATACCACACTGTAGGGACGACGTCTTACCGCTTCGGTTAAAACCCCACCTTCACCATAACCCACATATCCAGGAGGAGCCCCTTTCAGCGTAGATACGGTATGCGCTTCCTGATACTCACTCATATTAATGGTAATAACATTCTGCTCACCACCATATAGAATTTCTGCCAGAGCCAAAGCGGTCTCGGTTTTACCCACACCAGACGTACCAGCCAGCATAAACACACCTATCGGTTTATTGGGGTTATCCAATCCGGCTCTTGAAGTCTGAATGCGTTTGGCTATCATATCCAAAGCATGACGCTGCCCAATAATACGCTGCTCTAATAAATCAGCCAGTTTTAACACCGTTTCGATTTCATTTTTCACCATACGACCAACAGGAATACCCGTCCAATCTTGAACTACCGAGCCGACTGCGTGCTGATCAACAGTGGGCAGTATTAAAGGCGATTCACCTTGCTGGGCGTGTAACTGGTCTTGTAAATCTTTTAATTCCGCAAGTAATGCTTCGCGTTGTTCTGGCTCTAAAGCTTGTGATTCTGCTGCCTCTACTGTCGAAGCACTATCTACAGCGTGCCCTGCAGCTCTAAGTTTGCTACGCAAATCTAAAATTTTGCCAACCAATTCTTTTTCAGCATTCCAACGCGTTTCAAGCTCAGCTAAAATCAGCTTCTCTGCATCCAATTTTTCACTAGCCAATTGTTCTCTAACAACAACATCGATACCTACCGCTTTTTCCCGCCCAATAATTTGTAACTCAGTTTCCAAAGCCTCTATGCGCTTACGAGAATCATCCACTTCAGCCGGAACAGCAAATTGACTTATTCCCACTCTAGCACAGGCTGTATCTAGCAAGCTAACAGCTTTATCGGGAAGTTGTCTGGCAGGAATATAACGATGAGATAATTTAACGGCAGCTTCCAGGGCCTCATCCAAAATTAATACTTGATGATGTTTTTCCTGTACAGAAACTACGCCACGCATCATGCGTATAGCTTTTTCCTCACTAGGCTCATGCACTTGTACAACTTGGAAACGACGCGTTAACGCTGGATCTTTTTCGATATGCTTTTTATATTCGGCCCACGTTGTCGCTGCAACCGTACGCAAAGCGCCACGCGCTAAAGCCGGTTTTAACAAATTAGCCGCATCACCTGTTCCGGCAGCACCGCCAGCACCTACCAGCGTATGCGCCTCATCTATAAATAAAATGATGGGTTTTGGCGAAGATTGTACTTCTTCAATAACTTGTCGCAAACGGTTTTCAAACTCGCCCTTCATGCTGGCACCCGCTTGTAGCAGTCCGACATCCAAAGTACGTAAGCTAACGTCACGCAAGGCAGGAGGCACATCACCAGCCACAATTTTTAATGCAAAACCTTCCACGACCGCCGTTTTACCAACCCCTGCCTCACCAGTCAAAATTGGATTATTTTGGCGACGACGCATCAGGATATCAATTACCTGCCTAATTTCCTCTTCCCGACCTACAATGGGATCGATTTTTCCATTACGCGCCTGCTCTGTCAGATCAACGGTAAATTGTTTAAGCGCTTCTTGTTTACCCATTGCAGCAGGAGCAATAGCTCCACTCGCTTCGCCTGGCGTTGCGCCAGATTGAAAACCATCCGAAGCAGCCAATCCGTCTTCCGGTGAACCCGCGGTGATACCCGCCAACTCATCGGTCAGCAAATCTGGCTTGATTTTTTCGAATTCTTTAGAAATACTCACCAATTCGTTACGTAATGCCTTGGTTTTCAACATACCAACCAATAGATGTCCGGTCCGCACTTGACCTTCACCAAACATCAAAGTGCCATAAACCCAACCCCGTTCAACACTGTCTTCAATATGCTGCGAAAAATCAGAGATCGAGGTAGATCCGCGTGGCAAACGATCCAGTGATTCAGTAATTTCTTTGGCAATACGCGAAGTATCCAAACCGTAATGTTTGATCACTCTATGCAGATCTGAATCGGGTAGTTGTACAATCTGATTCAACCAGTGAACTAACTCCACATAAGGATTACCTCTCAACTTACAAAATACCGTTGCCCCTTCGATAGCTTTGTAACCTAAACGGTTTAATTTTCCAAACAATTTGACTCTACTAATATCTGCCATTGTGTATATTCCTATTTGGTATCAATTTTTTGTTCAGCGATCAGTTTAATAATTAAGCCCTAGCCGCAACGAGCTAGCTATGCATAAGTCAGGCAATCATCTTCGATCCGAATTAAACCGAAGTAAAATTGTGACTTTTGTAACATCTATCTAAGAAGTATTAACGCAAAAAAAAGGGTTTAGCATCAAATCATCTGCATCCGACTGACTGGATCTTGGCCCCAACCACATACTCCAACCCAACTGGGCTTCAGTATTAATGTTCAGATTTTCTGAAACTATCGGTTTGCCCAATGCTAATTCCCTAGGTACTTCGCAGCTTTCCAATATGAGCTGTGTATCCCAAACGAGTTCGTTGCCTATGTAATTACTCACAATAGCAATCAGCTTTGTTAATAACTGCTCTCCAGGTAACAAAGCCAGATATGTTGTCAGCTTTAAAGGCCCAAGCACCAATCTGAATTTATGCTGACATCCCCAAACAGATGCCCCAATTAAGGCCGATTGTCCTAAACTGGCAATGTCAGCACTCATTCCCAAGCGGGTTTGATCGGCTCGCATAATGGCCATCCATTCCCCCACAAACTCCTCAATACGTACACGCAACCTAAGCGCATCGGCAACAATAGCTAGCAATCCAGCCGCATGTTTAGTCTTAGCAGAAAAATGTCCGCTATAAAAAAGCTTTGCACGATCATTCAGAGCGTCACGATCTTGATTAGCTGCGTTAGCTATTCCCAAAAAGCTACCAATATAAAACTTGAACCGATCAGATTCAGGTCTATCATATTGCACAGTTGGCTGCGTATTAGCCCAGGCTCGATAAAACAGACTAATCATACGATGATGAAAAATATCTGCAAAGCGTGAAAAAGTCGGATCGTGGTTATGTCTTAATCTTTCACGCACATATTCTGTTATATGCAAGGGCAAAGGTCCATTTGGACCGAACAACCCCATAAAATTGACCGCTAAATGCGGTGTACCTGATGAATGATCAGCAGAGGTGTAGCTATTCAATGTTGAAGCAGGAAATTCCAGCTCAGGAAATTGAGTTAAGCGCACGGGATCATCACTGACTTTAAGACTGGTGCCCAAGCGCGGCTTGTCTGCATTTAGGCACTCGATCAAGCGCAACGCTTCGAAAAAATCGAAGCGGGTAGCATCTTCTTCAAGTTGACTAATTAGAAAGTTTGTCGACATCCGATTCTCACAGGCCAGCGCGCTACTTCACCACGATCAGTTGTGCATATCACTGTTTCAATAAAAGAATTAATCGAGACGTATTGGACAAAAAACTGCTCCAATACGGTTCCTAATAGAAAATAGCCACCACCTTCAAACGCGGATTCATCCAAAAGTACAGAAACTTCGAGTCCCCGACCAAACACCAACGGGCCTTTGGAATCAATGCGTCGAACCACATTTTTTGCACTCACTGAAATTACCCCTTCAATCTGCTTTTTAACTGAGGGCTCCATATTGTCAGCGTACAATCTTAACAATTCGCGCAACGATGCAGCACCGGTCTTGGCGTCGGTATCCAGTAAAGACAGGTAATTTAAGGAAAGATGGTTGATCAATTTCCAGATAGTTTCGCCTTCATAAGCAGCTGGAATCGGTCTGGTTGGACCCGCAATACAACGAATAGACTTAACAGGAGAACTAATCTGTAAATTAAAATCGGTTTCGCCTACACCGACAGGCATCACTAAGGGCAAATCACGATTACTGCATAATGTTTCCAATCCAAGTTGCGTAATTGAACTCGCATAAGGGGCTTGGGCAGAATCAACCAGCGAAATAAATAATTCACTGCCGATAAAACTAGAACGCACACCTTCCCGGCGTTGCTTTGCAGATAAGATACGTTTCTGTCTATGCAAGGTGAAAAAAGCAGTTTCACCGAGATTTTGATAAGCAGTTTTAGATCCATAAAAGGGTAAAACAGGCTGTTCACTGTTTTGACTTACACCATAGGCAGCCACATCATTAACACTGAACACTTCATAGTCCATAGGCCGCGTACGATCTACCACAATATGATATTCTGATTGACGATGATCTACGTGAATACGATCTGATCTTTTAGGGAACAGATTAATTGCGGGCGTGCAAAATAAAGCAAAATTAGATTTATCGAGCGCATTAATCAATTGTGCGTCACTACGATTCAGCAATACAAACAATTCGATTTCATCGCTATCACATTCCGCTATTAATTCAGCCAAGCCATTCAGTTCAACAAACAAGTAACGTTCAGGAAAAGAGAAATATTCCTGTAAAATCCGATAGCCATGAAATGAACGCGGCGTGTGTTTTAACAAGGCTTCTTCTGGATCAAAGCCCATACTTCGTATTAAACGCCCGTCAGCATAGTGAACTTGGCTGGCATTACCTTCACCAAACTTAGCGGCTAATGCATGCGTATTTGCCAAAAATTGTTCATATAAACGATAAGGAACACCGCCACCTCCCCTTAGAAATATGGCTAATTTTTCCAACGGCAATTGCTGAAAGCTGATTCCGGTGGTGGTTTTTAGCACAATGCGAATAGCGGCTTTACTATGCTGCAAATGTTTAGCAGAAGCCAACCCACAATTAGAAATAGCTGCCAAGGTAGGCAAATATTCAACTTGAGAAATTTGCAAGGGAAATATTTGTACGGGATGACCTGTACGATATTCGCAAGCGGTTTGCTGCCCTTTACTTATCTGACTGCGCAGACTGGTATCTTTCGGAACCATAAAGCCTTTCGCCAACCCTGCATCTGTCAAGTCCGGCTTGAACTCAACAATGGTCATAGAAGGCGTTGCCGCTAGGTAATGTGGATAGATAATCTGCAGTAACTGTTGAGTAAAATCAGAAAACTCCGAATCGATTTTCAGCTGCACACGCGCAGCCATAAACGCAAAACCCTCCAACAGCCTTTCAACATAAGGGTCAGAACAATCAAAAGCATCCAAGCCTAATCTGGCCGCGATCTTAGGAAACTCAGCAGCAAACTCCATCCCTACTTCACGGACATGCTGCAATTCTCGGTTATAGTATTTCAGCAGTCTCGGATCCATAACTAAAACCCTAAATCTTTAACTGTAAATTCACCTGTTTCCAGATCAATATCTGAACGAATATATAAATGCAATGGCAAGGGTTGCGCCCATAAATCGCCTTCAATTTGAAATGACAGAGCATTATCACTCATCTTTTTATCGTCAACAACCAAATCAACTTTCAGAGTATTTGCTATGATTCTTGGTTCAAAATCGATAATGGCCTGTCTAACTTTTCTGACGATTTTAGACACATCAATACCGGAAAGAGTGACACCCGATATCAGCGGTGAACCATAATTGACGACTGAATTAGCTACAAAAGGGTAGTCGGTTAAATCAATTATATTGTCAATACCAGTGGTATTTAATAGCCAGCGTAGATCGCGTAACACACTTTGTCTCAGCTGACGCGATGACAAAACGCGTTGCTCACGGGATTCATTATGTGCGAGAGGGTCTTCATCAGTAAGCCGATCAAGCAAAGAAGGCTGTAAACGCTCCGACTGCAAAAGTTCTGCCATTACTCGATCTCTGGTACGGTCATAAACTCAATTTTACGCACATCAAGTAAAGCGTAATCATCAACATCAGTTGCAAACAAACGTTGCCCATAGCCTCGGGAAATACCTTCACCACTATCAAGCCAATCTGTCAGACGTGATAACTTAATGCGGGCATCATCAGCCAGTTCTGAACCAGGATAGCGACAAGGGATAAAGCCACTGGCTTCGCCTTCGTTAACCCATGTAAAATTAGCAGGTATCCAGACCATATCACGTAAATCCACTGGCTTTTCAATGACAATTTGGCTTATTTGCTGAAAAGGAATCCAATAATAACGCCCATTAATCATCGCTTCCAGCATAGGTCCCAAGCGACTATCCGCATCGGCAATCCATGCGAAAGGCACACCATCAATTTGACCAGCACTGGCTGGCACTTGCTCTAAAGCTTTTTGCCGTAAAGACTCTGACTGCAATAACTCGCCTCTACTTTCCAGAGCTAAAGCTTCCAACATGAGTGCAATCCATTCCTGCGGCTCCCCAAAAATTAAAGGGGTTTGTTTAGCTAAAAATACTTGTTTACGTAAAGCCTCACACAATAATACCTGCTCGTAAGTTTGCACCATTAGCAAACTCAACGCATCTAAATCACGTAACACGTTTAACTGATTTAGGGCTTTATCCCATTGCCCCAGCACACAGAGCAACTGAAATAATAAAATTCGCAACTTGGGGTCGGCCGGATTTTTCCGGATGTTTTGCTGCGTGTTTTGCAATGCGCTATCCAGATTTCCATCAGTGATTAGCTGCAATACGTCCTGCATAGTATGGGCTCCTTAATTAGGAGTAATTGAACTGACAGGCTTAGAAGAAAGCCTGTCAGGTTTACATCATCACTTACTATTTAATTGCCGTAGTATAGGCGTTTGTTTTCAAATCATATCCTTTGAAAGCACCCGCTACGACGGTTTTGCCATCTTTGAAAGTACTGTATTTCATAACTAATTGGTTAAAATTGATAGAAACACTTTCTTGAGGCCTATCACCACCAGAAGACTGCGAATAGGAACTAACAATACACTCAGCAAGCTCAATTTCTAAATAAACCTGTGATTTAGCATCTGAACCACCCGTTTGTATAAAATGAATTTTGCCAGTGCCTAAACTTTTTCCACAAGTTGCCTGCGAAAACAAATCGACAGATGCTACGTCCATTGATTTCGTGAGGGTTACTTCTGAAAAAGACGGATTACTTGGGTCACGGTCTTTACCTTGACCACTAGCAGAAATGGCTCGACCTACGCCCCATTGCAGAGAGTCAACAGTAATCCAGTCAGTGTGAGCATCAACAGTGGAATCGCCTTTAATTTCTGTTGCAAAACTTAATAAAATCATAATGTTTCCTTATCAATAGTTGATTTCAAAATAAACAGGCACATTAGCCTGATAATTCACCTGCCCGGCAAGCCGGGCTTCAAAATATATAGTCACCTAGCAAAAATAACTTAAGGTGAATATTCAAATGCTTACTACAATTTACATAAAAACACAGTTTATTGCTATCCTTTCTGAGACGGTAACTTAGATGTCAATCGCAAAGAAACGGTCAACCCTTCCAGCTGATAATGCGGTCTCAGAAAAAATTTGGATTGATAATAGCCGGGGTTGCCTTCTACTTCTTCCACGACGACTTCAGCACCCGCCAATGGGCGAATAGCTTTATCTTGCTCTGAAGCAACTGCGGGATTTTGCAACACATATTGACTGATCCAGCTATTAAGCCAGACTTCCATATCATCTCTTTCTTTAAATGAACCTATTTTATCGCGAACCATACATTTTAAATAATGCGCGAAACGACAGGTAGCAAATAAATACGGTAAACGCGCGGCTAAATTGGCGTTAGCGGTCGCATCTGGATCTTCATATTCAGCAGGCTTTTGTAATGACTGAGCACCAATAAACGCTGCAAAATCAGTATTTTTCTTATGTATCAATGGCATAAAACCACTTTTTGCCAATTCAGCTTCACGCCTGTCGGTAATGGCAATTTCAGTTGGACATTTCATGTCCACCCCACCGTCATCGGTTGGGAAGCTATGAACTGGCAAACCTTCCACTGCACCACCCGACTCAATACCGCGTATGCGTGAACACCAACCATACATCTTAAATGAACGATTGATATTGACGGCCATAGCGTAAGCAGCGTTAGACCAAGTATAGTTACTGCTGCTAGCGCCAGAAGTGTCTTCTTCAAAATCAAACTCTTCTACCGGATCAGTTTTGGCTCCATAGGGTAAGCGACTTAAGAAACGCGGCATAGCCAAACCGAGATAACGAGAGTCTTCTGATTCGCGTAACGATTTCCAAGAAGCATATTCCGGTGTCTGGAATATTTTGGTCAAATCGCGCGGATTAGCTAACTCTGACCAGCTTTCCATTTGCAGAACGGTAGGTGCTACACCGGTAATGAAAGGCGTATGCGATGCTGCACTAATTTTAGACATTTCAGTCAATAATTCCACATCTGGCGGACTATGATCAAAATGATAATCACCAACCAAACAACCATAAGGTTCGCCACCAAAGGTACCAAATTCTTCTTCATACAATTTTTTGAAGAGTGGGCTTTGATCCCAAGCAGTACCTTTAAATTTTTTCAGGGTTTTGCCTAATTCGGATTTAGAAATATTCAAGACCCGAATTTTTAACATTTCATCAGTTTCGGTATTGTTAACCAGATAATGCAATCCTCGCCAAGCGCCTTCCAGCTTTTGGAAATCCGGGTTATGCAAAATCAGATTCAATTGTTCGGTAATTTTTTGATCTAAACCGGCAATAATCGCTTGTATAGTCTTAATAGCATCGTCAGAAACTTTGGAAACATCTTGTAAAGCATATTGAGCCAGCGTAGATACGGCGGAGGTAACCTGATTGGCTGCTTCTGTACCTGGCTTAAACTCCTTGGATAACAATGCAGAAAAATCATCATATTCAAGAGTTTGTGTTGCGCCTTGGCTGCTTTGGCTATCTAATTCGGCCATCATTTATTCTCCTGCCGAGTCTGCAGCATCAGCTGGTTTTGCCGAAGCCGCTAGGGTTTGTAATAAAGCGGGATCATTCACCAGTCTGGCAATCAGTTCTTCTGCGCCTGTTTTACCATCCATATAGGTAATCAGATTATTTAACTGAGTTCTGGCTTCCAGAATTTTATCCAAACCAGCTACTTTTTTAGCCACAGCAGCAGGTGAAAAATCATCCATGCTTTCAAAAGTAATATCAACATTTAGGTTACCCTCACCTGTTAATGTATTCTCTACTTGAAATGCAACTCTAGGCTTCATGGATTTTAGTCGGTCATTGAAGTTATCCACATCAATTTCCAATAATTTACGATCCGCAACAGGAGGAAGGGCTTCACTTGGCTTACCAGATAAATCAGACAATACCCCCATCACAAAAGGTAACTGTACTTTTTTTGCAGAACCATAGACTTCAACATCATATTCGATTTGAACGCGAGGCGCCCTATTTCGCTGAATAAACTTCTGACTACTATCAGCCATACTATTCTCCTGTACTTATAATTTGATAAAAAAAACCAACAACACTAATTGGATTCTGACTCAGGTCCTTTGATATTTTCAATTTGGTTTAACGCATCTGGCGCTAAATTCATAATTATTTCCATAAAATTGGCTACAGCAAGCTTTTTTGCCCGTTCCAACAAAATAGGCACCGGGCTAGACGGTTCATTTTCTGCATAATATTTACAAATTAAGTCGAGAGTTTTTATGACATCGCTTCTTGAGCTAATGTCACCAATACCCTTGTTTGCAGTTTTTCCTCGGCTTTGTGTTGTTGATGAATCATCACCAACTTCGTCCTGCTCTTTAGTGTTATTGTCATCAGCAGAACTTGCTTCCACAAATTGATCAAAGCTGAAATGCATTTCCTTAAGTAAGGATTTTAAAGCCTCTAAATTAACACCATTGCCAATGCCAGTAACATTATCAGCAACAATACTTTCAATCTGTTTGACTAATTGTTCTGAGTCAAGAATAGCCTGATAAAGAATTTGTAACTGTTCAGGATCATTATCATCGAAAACTGCTTTAATTACATTAACTTCAGGCTTGGTAATACCGGCAGGGACAGGCAATTTTTCATTGGCATACTGTATATCACGTAATGAAACACGTCCAATCGACTTCGATTCAACTAATATACACACCGACAAAGGATTGAGAATATATTCCCAACTACACAGTTCTTCAATAATATTAAGTCTTTGAGTGGGATCATTATCATCCGGATCCAACAAAGGGTAAACAACTGGCCAATAAGCTTTTAAAGTTTGTTCCAGTAAATTAAGCCCATCGCGCAACCCGCAGACACCTTCCAAAGGAATTAAGGCTCTGATTAAATATAGAATAACTTGTAAGTCTTTAGATTTTTTTAACAGGGTAACGGATTGTTTTTGAATTTCTCGCCAATTAGGTGGCTCAAATTTTTGCCCTGAAAACTGATCTTCAGGCGTACCCTGAATAGCTGTATTGAGTGCCAAACGACCACTATCGTACTCCAGGTCAGAGCCACAAGGTAAGTCGGAGCTAATTTCACTGGTTAATTCGGATATATCTGCCATGATGTTTCTTCTTATTTTTATCCAGTCTTAATTTTTGTCAAATTTCCTGCGCTTGGAATAGGCCGGAAAGCACTAACGTTTTTGTTGCTGGGAATAGCCTTTGAGTATTAAAACACTCAGTCGATCATCATTTCTTCATACTAAAATACATAGGTATTAATACCATAAAAACAGGATTTTTGTCTAGCTTTTGCTAGCAAAAGCTAGTATCTGATTTTCGCTATAAAGCAAAACCTTTTGCCTAACCTGATACTTACAACATTTGCCGTTCTAAAACAGATAGCTTGAGTATTATAAATCTTTCCACATAGAGAGTATCCCCCCAGAAACCAACCTTTGCTCGATTAAAAATATGGGTTATCAGCGATATTAACAACACAACTAATCCATACAACCTGAGCAGAAAATATGATTAACCCAAACCAACCGACTAATTAGCCACACATTAAAAGTTAACGCCAATTTCCAGTCAGAATAAAGGGTGACCAATAATAGGGATGTTTAAATTTAGGCGATTTAATCATTGCTACTTGTGCTTGCTGTAATGCTTGTGCTTTTGCCATAGATTTATTAACGCCCTGATAAAATAAAGTCATAAACTCCATAGCGCCTTCATCATCTATTGGCCATAAACTACCCAAAGCACTCTGAACATTGCTTTTAATTGCCATACCACTAAAGCCAAGCAACATTCTGTCATTACCTTGTGCCGTTTCACAAGCGCTTAAAGTTAACAAACTAATAGGACTATCTTGCAATTTATTTACACTTAAACTGGTTTGTAAATCTTCCAACGACAATATTTCATCGTAAGCCAGTATAAAACTATCTTTAGCATTATTTCCAAAAAAACCATGCGAAGCTATATGAACTTTCTCAAAATCTCCGGATTCGAGATACGACTTAAATGAAGAGCTTGTAAATTGACTATTCATCAGAATTTTGCTGGATTGTTGGGCAGACAAAACATCAATTTCTTTTTCAACACTGGGTAAACTTAAGTTTTCTGCCAATATGCCTCGCTGAGGGCGACTCGCAATGACAGATCTATTTTTGCTGGGCGACTCCGAATTTGTAATTTCAGCCACCACTTTTTTAGGTAATTTATCTATTGATGGACCATCCGCCACACTAAGACCGGCAAATAACTCCTGACTTGCAGCACTCACTTCCCGCAAATGCTGTAAATTTTGGAACGCCAAACTAGGCATAGTCACCACACCAAATTCTTCAACCACAAAGTGCTTACCATCATTAAAAGCCGCAAAGGGTATAGCACGCATATCTCGATCAGGCACATACACCAAAGTTTTGACCTGATCATTTTCTAATTGACTAAGCACAGGCTTAAGCAGCCATTCATAAAGCTTTTCGGCAGATTTACGAAAGGGCTTTCCGTTCTGTAAAGCTTGACCAAATAACTGTATCTGTTCTTTAACTTCACCAGCAGGAACATTGATGGTACGTCGAAAAATTTCCTGATCAGTTTTAATCACCACCTCAACTCTATCCGGTAACAGAATGGGATAGAAGATGGCAGCGTCCTGTAATGGCGTCGTCTTCCAATCTAAAGGCTTAATGGCATTAATGGCGCATTTCCCTAGAAAAAAATCTTGCATATCGGCTTCTTTAATCACTTCCATGTTACCAACTACCTTGTAGAGTATAGTGCGAACTGTCTCCTCATCCTTCCCATCTGCACTTTTTAACAGAAGATCTGCATAACCACGATGAATGGGGTCTATCATTACATTAATAGAAGACCGACCATCTGGCATGGTTAAAGGTAAATCTGCACGAATATCAAACAATTCATGTACCGCTAATTCATAAGCCGCTAAGGCATTCACATTATCGCCTTGCAAGCGCAGTAAATCGCCTTTTTGCGCATATAACTGGGCCAATAACTCTTTAGCTTTACTCTGCGTAGCTAGCTCAATCGCTTTATCCGTCAGAATCAAAGCATCTGCATTTTTGGCATTTATTCGGTATAAATGCGCCATACTGGCATAAGATTCTGCTCTGAATCTCTCCTGCCCCTGGTTAAGGGTATAGGCCAATAAAGAATTCAGCGTTTCGTAAACAGCGCCATTCAACAAGGCCCAAGTTTCTGATTGCAATGAATTCTTATCCAACCCTAGCGCATCCTGACTAAAGGCTAATTGTAATTTGGCCTTAACAAAATCATCGGCTAACGGCTGAAAACGCTTAGCAATGCTCAATAGAGAATGCGCTTTAATCTCATTTGATTGATCAGATAAGTTAATATTCAGCAATTCCAAACTTATTTGTAAAGCCTGATCATTGGTTACTTTTGCGGCTTTAAGCGCTTCTGAATAATAACCTGCAGCTTCTGCAACATCACCATCAGACTGCGCCATATTCCCTAAATACTCACCCGCCAATGCATGCAGATAAGGCAAGCCCTCTGCTGTTTTTTGATAGGCATCCAATAATTGTTTTTCTGCAGCTTCCTTTCGATTTAATAAAAATAAGTTATATCCTGAAGCTGTTTCTATTGCCGCTAAAACCGCCGACTCTAATGATGGGCTTTTATCAGCCAATTGCTTAGCCAAATCAAATTTTTTCTGTGCATCGAGTAAATTACCGGTACTTCTAAGACTTTCCCCTTCAGCTAACAAAGTTTTATAATCGTTTACAGACAAATTTTCTGTTTCAGACTCCAGAGCAGCATAACTCTGTGTCACATTGCCTAAAAACAAAACACTCATTAAAGCCAAATTTAGCAACTTCAATTTTTTCAGCTCCGATTTAAACAATGATTGACACATATTCAATTCCTTAAAAAGCGTTAACATTAACACGGAAGTGAATACCTTCGTCCTGTATGCTTTTAGTACTCGGCTTGGGTACTACCGAATTAAAAGCATGCCCCCAATAAAAATCGGTAGAGACTTGCTTGTATTGCCAATTAAAGCCAAGCCCGCTGGAAAACAGGTAATCAACAGGAGGGGAATTACCTGCATAAGCAACATTCCAACCACCTGCATAATCGATAAATGGCACCAAAAATAAATTATTTTTGTCGCTACTGGTACCACCATATAGCGGATATTTAATTTCCGCAGTCGTATTAAATCCATTATCGCGAATATATGAATTTTCTTGATAGCCGCGCGCGGTGTTTACGCCACCCACTGAAAATCGCTCTAAAGGTAACAAAGGTGAATTTGCTATTTGCACTGCTCCTCTTAGCACCAATTGCGTACCATTGTCCAAAATACGTTGATTAAACATGGACTGAGCTAACCAACTAAAAAACTCCCCACCCTGACCACCTAAGGGCTGATAGGTAGTTGCACCTAAAGCATTAATTCCAACGTTGAAAGTTGAATAAAAAGCAAAACCCGTTGATTCGACCCTATGCGTATACCGTTGGGAGACTCTTAACACTGTTACTTGTGTGTTACAGGAATGATCTCCATCAACACCCGTAAAAAGCGCACCTGAATCACAACGACCTGCAAGCAAGGTTTGGCTCTGACGAACAGCAAAATTCAAACCTAACTTTAGATTATCATTCAAGGTTCTGTAAATGGGATGTAAAATTCCACCATCAAACCCCGTAATCTGGCTCTGTAGATTCAAAGGATTACTCGCACGTTCTGTTAAACTACTATGTGTATCGCTATAACGAAAGCTTACGCGTGTATCCTGGGCAGTTATCGGCATAGTAATGCCCATGTTATAACCCAGCGCAGTACCATTAACGATAAATTGACCATCAATACGCTCACCCAGCGTCATCAAATTATCCACCCAGCCACCCATGCGTCCAGCATAAGAACCCACTGCGGGGGTTGAATAATCATCTGCACCTGCATAGGCCTGATAAGGTCTGTTACGCGTAACTTTAACATCCAAAACTGCTTCACCGGGGTGTACACCTGGCAATAAACTACCATTTAATTGCTGAATCAAAGGATCGGACAATAATTGTCGATAGCTGTTTTGTAGATTCTGAACATTTAAAGGATCACCACTCCCTTCCAGCAGACGGTCACGAATATAGCCTTCCCGTAAACGCTCCTGCCCCGATTGTCGAACTTCTGTCAATTTACCTTCAACCACAGTTAGGCTCAGCACTCCTTCTGCAACTGACTGGGTAGTTAACAATGCGCCCGAATTAATATAACCATGATCAATATAGTATTGCGTCGCTTTGCTGCGCATACTTTCTAAATCGACGGCAGATAAGGGTCTATTTAAGTAGGAAACTAGTAAATCCTGTAACTCCTCATTAGTGAACACCGTATTCCCAGTAAACACTACCTGTTTAAGCTGAATGGTTTTAGCGCCTTTTTCCTGATCGACATGCTTGGGCAAGGCGGGCAATTCAAACCCTTTACCTTTCTTTTCAGGCAAAGGCAGTAAATCGGGTATAGCTTGTTGGGTTTTAGTAGGATCATTACTAATGGCAGGCATACTGTCTTGCGCCACAAGTAATTCTGGAAACATGACAGAGAAACCAAATAAACAGATAAGTGCGTAATTAGCATTTCTATCCATTTGAAAATAAACAGTCCTACCAACTTTGCAATCACCTGACTTATGTTTCATTTTCATTTTTTATAAACTATAAAGAGACGTTTTATAATCCGCTAAATCACGCCTTTCCACAAGAAATTTTTGTGTAAGTATTATTAGCCAAATTATGACTGATAATCTGCGAAAGCATCGGACTTGTATTCTGTAAATTCTGCCCAGGTACTACTGAGAAAGGTAATATTTCCGCAAATACGGGTAACACACCATAACTATTCTTCATTTCCAAGCTACTACCACTGCCAGCTGAACAAGGATCTGTGGGTAGCGCTGGATATTCTTCTGGATGATTAACTACTGGCAATACTCCGGCAACAACTGTCGTTGAAAGTGGCGTTAAAAAACCAAAACCAACAAAAACAGTGTAATTCTCTAAGCCATTAGTTGAAGAGCCAGGGGGTAAATACAAAATATCTTGTTGCTGACTAGCCAATACCTGCTGTAAATAACCTAAATTTCCTTTCAAAACATTATTATTAGCATTACCGATAGTCACTCCATAATTGGATGAGCGCCCCCCAAACTGTCCTGCAGCAGAAAAATAATTTCCACCATTTACATCCAAGACAACTTTTAAGTTTGTAGGATTCGCTGGAATTAAAGGATTTGTAGAGACTGCTGCTGCAGTACCCAAGCCAACCGATCCCGCCGAAATAAACGAACTATCTTGCATTAACAAACCAATCGAATTATTAATTGCGGTGAGTTTCGGCAATAAAAGTGAATCAGAATCTATCTTGATAGAACCACCACTTTGGATTAAGGAATGGTTTACAACACGAATATTATCAGGAATAGCACTAAGGGCTTGACTAGCCACAACAATAGACATATTCCCAATGCTATTTAATGTACCATTATCCAATATTAACTGACTCGCGGGTGAACTGGAGATTTGATCGCCGACAATAATCGACAAATCACCAGCAGTTGATATGCTGCTTCCTGTATTTATATTCAGTTTACTGCCGGCTTTCTCGGGATCAATCGTTAATAACCCTAAACCATTATCTCTGATAGACCCATGATTCTTGATAGTCATATTATCAACAGAATCCACTTCAGCCTTATGAGTAATATCGTTTGATAAGATAATGGCACCGCCGTCTATTGTCATATCGCCATACGCCTTAATAACAACATCGGCGCTAGCATTTTCGGCATTGATTGTGCCCTTGTTAACTAAATTACCAACAATACCAGCACTGCCCGCCTGAACAATTTCTGATCCTGCAGCATTGAGAATTATTTGCCCGTAATTATTTATATCGGCTCCAGCAATTACGTTTCCGGTAATGGTAGCCGCAGAGTTGTTGGCAACAGAAGCAGAAGAGTTACCGTCCCAGCCATTATAAATGGTTCCCGCCTTTGCATAACTACCGATACCCGCTAAATTATACAAAGCTCCGCTAGTCGCATTAGCAAAACCGATGATGTTCGCCGAAGCATTATAATCTGCAGCTGTACCATATTTAGCCGTATTACCATCCCAACCATTATAGATATTACCAGCGGTGCTAGTAGCGCTGCCTCCAATGCTGGCTAAGTTATATAGGTTTCCACTTACCGTAGCATCAGTCATTATGAATGAGGAATGGTTATAATCAGCAGCCGTTTCGGTAGTGGTATTACCATCCCAACCGTTATAAATTGTCACAGCCTTGGCATCACTACCGATACCCGCCAGGTTATACAAAACACCACTATTAGCATGTGCAAAACCAACGATGTCCGCCGAAGCATTATAATCTGCAGCTGTACCATATTTAGCCGTATTACCATCCCAACCATTATAGATATTACCTGCCATGCTAGTAGCGCTGCCTCCCACACTGGCTAAGTTATATAGGTTGCCACTCGCTGTAACATCACTAACAATAAATGCAGTATAGTTGTAATCAGCAGTCGTTTCGGTTGAGGTATTGCCATCCCAACCGTTATAAATTCTTCCCGCCTTTGCATAAGTACCGATATTTGCTAAGTTATACAAAGCACCACTACCTGCATTCGCAAAACCAACTATATTTGCAGAAGTGTTATAATTAGCGACTGTACCGTATTTAGCTGTATTGCCATCCCAACCATTATAGATATTACCCACTGTACTGGTAGCGCTGCCGCCAACCCTGGCTAAATTATACAAACTCCCACTCACGGTAGCATCAGTGGTTATTTGTGCAGAATGGTTATAATCTGCAGCTGTTTCGGTAGAAGTATTGCCATCCCAGCCGTTATAAATTCTTCCAGCTTTGGCATATGTGCCGATATTTGCTAAGTTATACAAAGCACCACTACCTGCATTCGCAAAACCAACAATATTTGCTGAAGCGTTATAATTAGCGGCTGTACCGTATTTAGCTGTATTGCCATCCCAACCATTATAGATATTACCCGCTGTGCCAGTAGCGTTACCGCCAACACTGGCTAAGTTATATAAATTCCCACTCACGGTAGCATCAGTGGTTATTTGTGCAGAATGGTTATAATCTGCAGCTGTTTCGGTAGCAGCATTGCCATCCCAACCGTTATAGATTGTTACCGCTTTAGCATTAGTACCAATGCTGGCTAAATTATACAAAATACCGTTACCTGCATTTGCAAAACTGGTAATATTCGCAGAAGCATTATAATCTGCCGCCGTACCGTATTTAGCCGTATTACCATCCCATCCGTTATAGATGTTGCCTGTCAGGCTTGTAGCACTGCCGACACTCGCCAAGTTATATAAACTCTTACCGGCACTCGCATTTCCACTAATGCTGGCTGTACTTTGATAATTGCTGGCACCGTCCCAACCATTATATAAAAAGCCATTACTGGCTGTAGCTGTACCCTTTATGGTATTCAGGTTGGTTACATTCTGGCTGGCGGTCACATTACCCGTAATACCACTACTATTCGCGCTATTTAACACCGATCCATTATTAGCATTGACGGTGGCTATGATAGAACCGTTATTGATCAACGCATAACTACCGCTAGGATCACTTCCGTAGACATTCACTGTGTTGCCTGCGCCAGCTGTACCGATGGCACCATCATTAAGCAGATTGCTACCTGTCGTACTTAAACTATTGCCCGCCGTGGCACCGCCTTTAATTTGGGCGCCGCTATAAATAGTTGTACCATCCCAACCATTATACAAATTGCCGTTTGCTGCTTTCGCTGCGCTACTGGAGGCATTGGTTTGGGCATTGCCCGTTATACTGGCCACATTATACAAATTGGTGTTGGCGTTGGCACTTAAACCCGTACCGCTTACATAACCCGAAGTTGCGTTTCCACCAATACTGGCTGCGGTATTGTAGTCACTGCTGGTCGCACCTGTCGCAGTTCCATCCCAACCGTTATACAACACCCCACCTGCCTGAGCATTCCCAGTTATGTTGGCCAGATTGTATAAATTTCCATTGGCATTGGCTGTGCCTGAGATTTTGGCATTACTATTGTAATCTGTGCTGGATTTACCGGTACCATCCCAGCCATTATAGACATTGCCTGTCGTGCTGCTAGCACCGCCAACACTGGCTAAGTTATATAAACTCTTACCGGCACTCGCATTTCCACTAATGCTGGCTGTACTTTGATAATTGCTGGCACCGTCCCAACCATTATATAAAAAGCCATTACTGGCTGTAGCTGTACCCTTTATGGTATTCAGGTTGGTTACATTCTGGCTGGCTGTCACATTACCCGTAATACCACTACTATTCGCGCTATTTAACACCGATCCATTATTAGCATTGACGGAGGCTATGATAGAACCGTTATTGATCAACGCATAACTACCGCTAGGATCACTTCCGTAGACATTCACTGTGTTGCCTGCGCCAGCTGTACCGATGGCACCATCATTAAGCAGATTGCTACCTGTCGTACTTAAACTATTACCCGCCGTGGCACCGCCTTTAATTTGGGCGCTGCTATAAATAGTTGTACCATCCCAACCATTATACAAATTGCCGTTTGCTGCTTTCGCTGCGCTACTGGAGGCATTGGCTTGGGCATTGCCCGTTATACTGGCCACATTATACAAATTGGTGTTGGCGTTGGCACTTAAACCCGTACCGCTTACATAACCCGAAGTTGCGTTTCCACCAATACTGGCTGCGGTATTGTAGTCACTGCTGGTAGCACCTGTCGCAGTTCCATCCCAACCGTTATACAACACCCCACCTGCCTGAGCATTCCCAGTTATGTTGGCCAGATTGTATAAATTTTCATTGGCATTGGCTGTGCCTGAGATTTTGGCATTACTATTGTAATCTGTGCTGGATTTACCGGTACCATCCCAACCATTATAGACATTGCCTGTCGTGCTGCTAGCACCGCCAACACTGGCTAAGTTATATAAACTCTTACCGGCACTCGCATTTCCACTAATACTGGCTGTACTTTGATAATTGCTGGCACCATCCCAACCGTTATATAAAAAGCCGTTACTGGCTGTAGCCGTACCCTTTATGGTATTCAGGTTGGTTACATTCTGGCCGGCGATCACATTACCCGTAATACCACTACTATTCGCGCTATTTAACACCGATCCATTATTAGCATTGACGGTGGCTATGATAGAACCGTTATTGATCAAGGCATAACTACCGCTAGGATCACTTCCGTAGACATTCACTGTGTTGCCTGCGCCAGCTGTACCGATGGCACCATCATTAAGCAGATTGCTACCTGTCGTACTTAAACTATTGCCCGCCGTGGCACCGCCTTTAATTTGGGCGCCGCTATAAATAGTTGTACCATCCCAACCATTATACAAATTGCCGTTTGCTGCTTTCGCTGCGCTACTGGAGGCATTAGCTTGGGCATTGCCCGTTATACTGGCCACATTGTACAAATTGGTGTTGGCGTTGGCACTTAAACCCGTACCGCTTACATAACCCGAAGTTGCGTTTCCACCAATACTGGCTGCGGTATTGTAGTCACTGCTGGTAGCACCTGTCGCAGTTCCATCCCAACCGTTATACAACACCCCACCTGCCTGAGCATTCCCAGTTATGTTAGCCAGATTGTATAAATTTCCATTGGCATTGGCTGTGCCTGAGATTTTGGCATTACTATTGTAATCTGTGCTGGATTTACCGGTACCATCCCAGCCATTATAGACATTGCCTGTCGTGCTGCTAGCACCGCCAACACTGGCTAAGTTATATAAACTCTTACCGGCACTCGCATTTCCACTAATGCTGGCTGTACTTTGATAATTGCTGGCACCATCCCAACCGTTATATAAAAAGCCGTTACTGGCTGTAGCTGTACCCTTTATGGTATTCAGGTTGGTTACATTCTGGCTGGCGGTCACATTACCCGTAATACCACTACTATTCGCGCTATTTAACACCGATCCATTATTAGCATTGACGGAGGCTATGATAGAACCGTTATTGATCAACGCATAACTACCGCTAGGATCACTTCCGTAGACATTCACCGTGTTGCCTGCACCAGCTGTACCGATGGCACCATCATTAAGCAGATTGCTACCTGTCGTACTTAAACTATTGCCCGCCGTGGCACCGCCTTTAATTTGGGCGCCGCTATAAATAGTTGTACCATCCCAACCATTATACAAATTGCCGTTTGCTGCTTTCGCTGCGCTACTGGAGGCATTAGCTTGGGCATTGCCCGTTATACTGGCCACATTGTACAAATTGGTGTTGGCGTTGGCACTTAAACCCGTACCGCTTACATAACCCGAAGTTGCGTTTCCACCAATACTGGCTGCGGTATTGTAGTCACTGCTGGTAGCACCTGTCGCAGTTCCATCCCAACCGTTATACAACACCCCACCTGCCTGAGCATTCCCAGTTATGTTAGCCAGATTGTATAAATTTCCATTGGCATTGGCTGTGCCTGAGATTTTGGCATTACTATTGTAATCTGTGCTGGATTTACCGGTACCATCCCAGCCATTATAGACATTGCCTGTCGTGCTGCTAGCACCGCCAACACTGGCTAAGTTATATAAACTCTTACCGGCACTCGCATTTCCACTAATGCTGGCTGTACTTTGATAATTGCTGGCACCATCCCAACCGTTATATAAAAAGCCGTTACTGGCTGTAGCCGTACCCTTTATGGTATTCAGGTTGGTTACATTCTGGCCGGCGGTCACATTACCCGTAATACCACTACTATTCGCGCTATTTAACACCGATCCATTATTAGCATTGACGGTGGCTATGATAGAACCGTTATTGATCAAGGCATAACTGCCGCTAGGATCACTTCCGTAGACATTCACTGTGTTGCCTGCGCCAGCTGTACCGATGGCACCATCATTAAGCAGATTGCTACCTGTCGTACTTAAACTATTGCCCGCCGTGGCACCGCCTTTAATTTGGGCGCCGCTATAAATAGTTGTACCATCCCAACCATTATACAAATTGCCGTTTGCTGCTTTCGCTGCGCTACTGGAGGCATTGGCTTGGGCATTGCCCGTTATACTGGCCACATTATACAAATTGGTGTTGGCGTTGGCACTTAAACCCGTACCGCTTACATAACCCGAAGTTGCGTTTCCACTAATGCTAGCCGCGGTATTGTAATCCGCCTTGGTCGCACCTGTTGTCGCTCCATCCCAGCCGTTATACAACACCCCACCAGCCCGGGCATTACCGGCGATAGTATTCAAGTTAACTAAATTCTGGGTTGCTGTTACGTTATTGGCTGTGAGAGCGCCTGAATTATTAATAGTATCGGCTGAAATCTGATCATTGCTATTCCCTCCAGCACTGATAACATCAGTGCTGGTAACATTCAATTGTCCGACCACATTAACTGATAAAGCACCATTTTTATCGGTTTTGCTGATCAGATCATTACCTGCTAACGACAATCCACCTGACTGTACAGATACATTCAAAGCACCGCCACCGGTACTGGTGTCTTTAATAGCAGAGTGTGCAGTCATGGTAAGAGTGCTATTACCCGATGATGCATTACCTACATTAAGAGTACCGCTACTGGGCGAGGTACTACTGACATCGCTATGATAAATACCTCCTTGAGAACCATCAGCAATAACACCAATCTCCAGTTTTTTAGCTGCATTGATATTTGTCACCCCGGTAGATTGCTGATCAGTAATGACACCGCTAGTAGTACCGTTACCACTAAGAACCAAATTATTCTCTGCAATCACCTGCGATGCCGTAGTCAAACTGCCCTGACCAGCCAAGGTTAGTGAACCGTTATTATTAATAATAAGATCACCATTATTACTAATCGGCACACCATTAGCATCGACTGCAGTTGCATTGATTCGCGCAGCTACCGTAACGTCTGAGCCAGTTAAGGTGGTTGTAGTATTACCCGTAGTTGTAGAAGAGACGATATTGATTGTCGTACCTTCGATGTCAATGGTAGCAGAACCACCACTAGCGGTAACGGTGCTTGCCGACACAGTCACGCCTGCCGTTATCGAACTAGCATCCAAAGTAACGCCATACGTTGTACCTGGCGTTTGCTCGCCGCCTGTACCCGAAAAACCAAATGAACTGGGGTCAGTTGCCGACAAAGTACTGCCTGAATTATTTGTTGAAATAACCGCTGGACCAAAAACAGTCTTGCCAGACCCATTAATTTCATTCGCATTACTGACATGAAATGCGCCGGGTACATCAATGGTTACATTATGACCGAACACCACCCCGTTAGCGTTGAAAAGCCAAAAATTGGCATGACTACTGATACCTGCACCACTAAACGCTATAGCTCCATCAATATAAGATTCACCTTTACTGACCAGTGCACTGGCAATGGCGTTATCATTCAATCCACTGTCGCGAACGAGAACATTATTGACACTATTTGCGGCACAGTTAGTACAGGTAAATGTACCCGTATCACCGCTACCTAACTGAAATGCGGATAAACCATAAAAAGCATTTCCGCCGGCATGTTGACTACCCGCATCTATAGTTGCAGAATTCTGATGACCACCCGTAACTGTTGTTCCAAAACCATTTTCAGCCTGTATATTGGTATTTGGATTGCTCTGGGTTTCCAAGGTATAGCTGGCTAATACCGCACTGATGGCGAATTTAAGCAGCGACTTTTCTTTTAATTTAAATTCCATAGTACACTCTGTTTTGGCCAACACTATGCAATTAGTTAACTTTTTATCAGTAAACTAACTGGGTATCAGTAAGGAATTTTAATCATGTATCAAAAACATCCTTAACTATAAATACTTCGCCAAGTATAAAATTATGTGAACTATTTCTCAAACCTGGCTACTAGCATCTAGCTTACAACAGTATACGTCTAAAAAAAAGTGACAATTAACACTAAATTATTGTGATGCCATAGTCAAATTATCTCACCACATTATATTGAATCATTTTAGAAACTATGTTTTGGTTCTGCAATTCGGCAACCACCACACCATTGGCATCTATCACATTCTCAACTGTAGGCAATGGCGATTCACTAAACACAGCCACTATCCTATCCACGCCCACCGGGCCACCAACTTCCAACTTAAATTTCCCCGATTTTGGTGGTACCTGATAATCAGTGTCTGCTTTAACGCGGCCCGTCTGATACGGATTAGGCAAAATCTCACTAATCTCGCCAGAAGAACTCAGATAAGCAACACGCAAATAACCTGTTTTTGTCATATGAATAAGCAGCTTAAGCTCATCACCAACTTTATAACTGGGCTTTCCAACAGATAAAAACACCACGCCTTCAACCGTAGTAAGGTCAACAGGCGGCTGGATAGCTGCAACCCCGGTTACCGTAATTGCAACATTGGCTGGTAACGAGGAATTATGCTTATCCCAGACAAATAACTCCGCTTGATACAAACCGGGTTTATCAGGCAAAAATTTCGGTGTTGCAGAATTAGCATTTTGCAAAATAGCTTTACTGCCTTCTGGTAATTGCGCCAAGCGCCAGGAGTAACTTATTGCATCACCATCCCCAGACTGTGAAGCTGTACCATCCAATGATACTTCCCCACCCACCTGAGCTTGTTGTTCGCAACACGGTTTCGCCAAGGGTATTTTAAAAGTAACAGGGGCCTGAACAGTTTCGGTAACAGGGGGATTTTTTGACATCCACCAATTTACACCAAAACCAATGATTAAAAAACTACTCAACCCAATAACGCCCAAGATGGTCAGCGACCATTTTGCCGCAGGATCAAATTCTTTTAACCATTCATCCAGATTTCTCGGACGCTTGGCTTGTATTAACTCTAAAGCTGATTTCAAAGCCAACCATTGCCGACGACTTAGTTTTTTAACGGGTTGCAAGCTATTCTTACCCGTCTTGATCTGCTGATCATAAAATACTTGATCGGCGGAGCGCCTGGCATACGGATGTTGGCCCGTGAGTAATTCGTAAACCACTAAACCAAAGGAATAAATATCATCTCGCGCATCTGGCAATTCGCCGCGTATCATTTCCAGACTGGCATAAGTCGGTGTTAAACCGGTACTGACCAAGCGTGTAGGTGTATCAATCTCGCCTGACATATCAACAGCTTCTGCTTCTGAGGTTTCAATTTTAGTGGATATACCAAAATCTAGTACCTTGATATCGCCCTCTTCGGTCACAAACACATTGGCGGGTTTAAAATCGCGATGCACTATGTTCTTTTTATGAGCATAAGCCAAGGCTTCGCCCATTTTTCGTATCATAGGCCAAGCCCGCGCCAATTTTACGCCGCCAGCCAAAGCCGATTCCTTGATAATATCACTCAGTATTTGTCCAGATAGAAATTCCATGGACATAAACACATACTCGCCATCCTTATCAAAGTCATAAACACTGATTATATTTGGATGCGCCAATGCTTGCGTTTTTTCACATTCTCTTTGCAGTGCAGCGACCAACAAATGATTACTGGCTAATTCAGGACTCAGCACCTTGATAGCAACATACGGATTACGGGCTTTAGTCTCCACTCTGCGCAAATCCAGAGCTTTAAAAACCATCCCCATACCACCTTTGCCCAAACTTTCTACCAACTCGAAGCGTTTATTGAGCACATCGCCAATTGCCAACTGTACTGATTGCAATTCAGAACCTTGATTTTCTATAGTTTGATACTGGGTATCGGCCATGGCAGAAGGTTGATTAGGTGGCGTAGAAACTTGACTCAGCTCTGTTTTATCATCGGCAATACTCACTTTAACAGCAGATGTTAAACTGGTATTCGACGAAAAATTACTTTCTAATTGGGTAGCCTCATTTTCAAAAGAAACAACCCTATTTTGAATATCAGACGCCAAAACGATGGCTTCAGTTTGATTAACTTCCATCGATTCAATGGCAGTAAACTCTTCTGCATGCACACCAATGCCTAACTCAGGTTGGTTATTACTTACTAAATCGGGCGATATTACACTCTGCGCTGGCAGCTCAGTTTTTAAAATGTTTTCTGCATTTTGCGAATCAACTTTTTGCAATCGCCCCACATCCGAAACTAGTAAGGTTTTATCTTCATCTATGCTGGACATTAGAAATCTATTATATGATGGACATTTCTAACCAATTTGAGCCAGCTAGTTTTGCATAACTGCAATCGGTTGCGTAAAGCAGGCTGGATTGATATTAAACATCAACCAACCTATAAACTGTTTACCCCCCCACTTTAACCAGCCTGACACGCCGATTAGTTTCACTGGTAGGCGCAGTAGGATCTGCAAGACCCGCTTTCCCTCTACCTTCCACTTCAATCGTATCTGAACTAATGCCATAGGCATGTGTCAAAAACTCCTTTACGGCTTCCGCTCTGCGTAGTGATAAATTATTATTGAAATCATCACTTCCTACAGCATCCGTATGACCTTCAATACGAAAGCGCATTCCTTTCATTTCAGGTGATAACAAAGCTTGGGCAATAGGAACTAACTGTTCTTTTGCCTTTTCGCTCAGATAATAAGAATTGTAATCAAACAAAACTTGCATGGAAACGGCGACTTCATCTGATTGTGTTTTTGCCACATCAATAATAGCGGGTCTACCCGGCTTTACAGACTTATTGTTTTTTTGCTCAGTTGATTTAATAACCAAACTACGGCTTTTATTACTGGAAATCTGACCGGAAATATCATCAGCATCATCAACAGAATCTGTAGCAGCAGGCGCTGCACTATCAGTACTATTAGCACTAGGAGTAGTAAAGTGAGAAATAATCTCTGTACTGGTTGCAGTTGATTTTCCAATATTCAACTCTTCAGCGTTTGCACAAGGAAATACCAACAAAGCCGCGATACTCAAGTACAAGGTATTTAATTTAGTTTTCATACATCCTCCCCATGAACTTAATTAATAACCCAGATGCTAACATTATTTATAATCCAATTCAATGTCTGTACTTGATATTAAATATTTAATATGGCCTTATAAACTCCCCACAAAGCCAATAAAAAAATACACTTATAAAACAATTTATTACAAAAAATCAGCTACAATTGCGGTAATGTTATCACGTCCATTTTTAGCCAAGGCCAGATTAATAAGATTCTCCACTGTTTCCTGACAATTTCCGCTCATCATTAGCACAGAAATTTCGGCCTCAGACAATTCTTTATCTAAACCATCACTACAAAGCAGATAACGATCACCCGCTTCAGCCAAAAATGGAATTTCTTCTAACTCAAGCTCCGCATGACCACCAATAGCACGAGTAATCACATTTGCGCCAACCTGAAGGGAAGCTTGTTCTCGACTAATATTATGCACTATCATCATTTCATCGACCATGGAATGATCACGGCTAATTTGTTTTAATCTGCCCTGCCGAAATTGATATAAACGACTATCCCCGGCCCACACCACTTTACATTGATTACCTTGAGCCAATAAAATCACTACTGTTGAACCTACAACACAGTTTTGATTAATACTTGCAGCATATTTACATAAATCAGTATTAATTTGCTTAAGACTCTCACAAACTTTATTAGACTGTAGCTCAATATTCGTAAAGGGTTCAAGTATGGCAAGCGCGTCTACAATCGAACGACTAGCAACATCGCCTGCATGATGTCCACCCATACCATCTGCCACTACCCACAATCCAGTTTTGGGACTATCAAGCATGGCATCCTCGTTATGTTTTCGATGATTACCTACCACTGTCATGCCAAATGAAACCCAACCTGACGTAACAGCAACAGACCTATTCATTTCCATGGGTGGCGCTGACAATACTGAAGGTAGATCTACAACCGGAATTAATTGCTGATGTGGCTTATGCTGGTGTGTCTGCATTTTCCAAATCGGATGCTGAGGCAATCCATTTAAAAAACTGGCATAGGCATCAATGGGAGGCAAACTCTCGCAACATAAAAATCTGGACTTTTTTAGTTGTCCATCGGTACTTGCCCAAAAACTATAACTCGGAAATAATTTTCCCAGCAAATTCAGACTAAGATTTGAAAAAACGCCTGAAATCTGATTAAGATTATCCATATCGTAGCGAAATGCTTGCTTCCCCAGTGTTAGGTCAAAACTTTCAGTTATCGGCGTTTCAAACGATAAAGGGTGTAAATGATTTTCGAGTGACAACCCAGCGACTAACTGATCAAAGTTATCAAAATCAAATTCTTCATCTAAAACTGAAAGAGCCAGATCCTCTAACTGATCAAACCAATCAGACTCGGGCAAAAAAAGAGATGACATAGCTTGAGCATCAATACTCTGTACCAGTGTTAACGGATAATATCGACCGACTCTGTCCACACTGGGCATAACCACACCAGCCCATGCCGTTGCTCCACAAATACCAGGACTCAGTGCAAAGCGCCAAATGGGACTCACTAAATAAATCGATAACCAATCATCACCTAGTGTTTGCTGACTAGAGCGCATTGCTGATTGTAACCATTGATCCCAAGTATCTATAAAAGCTCTTGATAATCTCCGACTAACAAAGTCACCTAATGCCGGTATTTTTCCATAAAACCCGAGGCTGGCATTCTCAGCTTTGCTCATAGGTCCTCCGGACAGTGAAATGATTGATAATTCGCTATACCAAATGGATTATTCACACTAGCCGCTCGCAATTCAAAATGCGCACTATAGCCTTCAACCTGTACGGTTAAATTAAATTTATCAGGCAAGGCAGTTCGCTCAATATTAAATTCTGATAGCATTCTGAATAATGCCCAGGCCCCCTCTTTAGAGCGACTAAATTGCTTTCCATCCAGTGTTTCAAATACGACTCTTACCCCTGAGCTGGTGGCTCCCGGCCATTGAAACTTGGTTAATTGTTCAGGGCCATGTCGATAAACTAATTCTTGCCCGTCTATAGTGAGTCTAAACGTACCTATACGGCTATCCAGATCCAAAGGTTTAAGTTCAAATGAAACAGAAGGGGCCGCACCCCCTGAAGCAAAAAATGCATCGCGAATTTTTGCAGCCATCTGAAACTGCTTAATACTAACAGGCGACAAGCCCAAAGACTTATCAGAATCCATTTCTTTCCATTCTGCAGCAGTGGTATCAACAAATGCTTTCAGGTTAGTATTAAAAAATTGATCTAACACCCCATTGCTGGCAAAGGTTTTAACAAAATCAGCCATCAACACATCTTGTGGAGCATTTGCAGTAAATGGATATCGACCAGCCAATGCAGTTTTACAAGGTATGGAAACGGCTGTCTTGAGCAACTCGTTCAACTGGCCTTTTGCACCATTCTTAATTTGTTCGCCGCCGGTACTCGTTAAGGAAGACAAAGAAGCCGCAACAGGGCCAGGTAACCGCGCAAAATCCTGCTTAGCAGCCTGAATAGGGTTTATACCCCCACCGGCAAATTTTGCCGCTTCGCTAGAAATACTATTGGGTGCAGAACCCACTTGCAACAGATAGTCGTGCAAATTTTTAAGGGTTGCCAAGGTTGAATCGATGGGCATGGGTTTATCTGCCCCGCCTCTAACTTGCATATTAAACGGCTCAAAATAAGCCTCCAGGGTTTTAACCGGATCAACCCCAACATTACTATTTTGTTTTGCCATAGACAACAGCTTTTGTGCCGAATCGGGTACAGCCAAGGCCGCACCGGCAGATTTAGCCAAAGTATTACTTAATTCTGCCGACAATTTGCTTAATGCGGTATTTTTTTCAACCAATACCAACAACATTTTCAGTGGCGAATCTGGACGCGACAATAAATCCAAGGTTTCAACCAATTGGTTATTAGTAGGCTGCGGCCTGAATTTAACATTACTGATCACACCATCCCAGGTTTTTTGATATTCCGCCAGATATAAACGTTTCAAATCGCCATAAAGACGATCAACTTCTAACTGATTATCCTGAGCTTTAACACCCAACACCCAATTCTGATCGTTAGCTTCCTTTACATAATCCATGCCTTTTTTCAAGAACTGTTCGACATAGCCATAATTACTAAACAAACCGGGGACCACAACACTATCCAGTTCCTTAGCAGAAGCAGCCATATATACCCGACTGCCATTCGGTAATAATTGCGCACCAACATTTACATCATGATCATGATCTAACAACGATTCACTTTTAAAACGACTATATACCTGATTAACCAAAGGTATTTGTGTCAATTTATTTCTGACCGCGTCAACAAAACTGCTATCGGCAGTCACAGGATCCAACTTTAAAGCCAACAAATTATCCAAATGCTTTTGTAAACTGGCTTGTGCTGTAACATCATTCGCAAACAAACTTTCCCAATCCAGTTTAATCCATGGTTGTGCCAATTTGGCATCCATATGGCTAGGATCTGTAAACATCAAGTACACACTGAGCAATTGGTAAAGAACATCCAGATTACCCCCCTCACTGCTTTGCATGCGCTCTTTCAAACGCTGAGTAATCAAGGGTACAAAACTTTCTCTTAACAAATGTTCGTAAGCTACTTCTATACCTGAATTTATTTTATCGCCCTGATAAAGACCAAAACCGCTACTCCAGCCCGTTTGTGGATACACCTCTTTCGCCGTCTGCAGTGCATTTAATTTAGGCAGCAGCGCGGCAAAACCTGAGCGTGTATCACTGGCAACCAGATTAGTGCTTCGATAAATTTCAACCTGCTTTTCAACCTCTGCAAGCGCGGCTTTATTAGAGGTAAAACTGACTACCCAAAAAATCAAAGCAATTGCCAGTACAGCAAAAGTACCCGCATAAGCGGCATAGCTTAATAACCGATAACGACGTTCGATATTTTGATCAACACCCACCAACTCTGCTTCAGGAAATACCACTTGCTTAAGTAAAGTCTGCAGGAAAAAGCTTTTCCCACGCCCGCTCATCAGGGGTTGTAACTGTCTATCTAATCTAAAACTTGCCGCCAAAGACGACATAATCCGATCAATGGGCGTACCTTCCTGAGTACCACTAGTGAGATAAACACCCCGTAAGTGAAACGGCTCTTCATAACGATTTGCAGAAAACACCGCATCCAAAAATCTTGTGACAGCGGGTTTAAGCAAAATCATCTGTTGCGGAAAATCAAAAATAGCCGTTCGACGCTGAACATCACGCTCGTCCTGCAATCGTTTGATTCTACGCTGCAACAAACGTTGAATTAATTCATCAAAGCTAAATTCAAATTGCTGTAAAACGACAGCTAAATCGTCATTATTTTGCGCCGATACAAACGTCTCGCCCCAAACCTGATTACGTTCAGCCTCGGTTAAATTTGCAAAAAAATCAGTAAATCCGGCCAATAAGTCTGCTTTTGTAAACAATACATACACAGGTAATTTAACACCCAGTTGGCCATTTAATTCAGCTATCCGCTTTCTGACAGCAGTTGCATGGCGCATTGATTCTTCTTCGCTTTGTTGCAACAAATCACTAATACTTACCGCCAAAAACACACCGTTCAATGGACGTCGTGGGCGATATTTTTTAAGTAATTGTAAAAAACCGTGCCAAGCACTTGCATCTACTTGTTGATGACTGTCCTGAGTGGTGTAACGACCAGCAGTATCTAACAGAATCGCTTCATCTGAAAACCACCAATCACAATCACGTGTGCCACCGCCACCTTTTACGGTGTGTTTACCCAGCCGCTCAGTTAATGGAAAATGTAAACCAGAATTGATCAATGCTGTGGTTTTACCCGAACCAGGCGCTCCAACAATCGCATACCAGGGCAGTTCGTACAGAAACTGTTTACCGCCTTTTTTATTACGCGTTGACTTTAATAGATTTAAGGCTTCCAGAAAACCACGGTTCAAGACATCCAGTTCAGCCACTGAAAGTGACGCTGGATCGTTCTCACCGGCTCCACCCCCAGATAAGTCCTCCATTAACTGTTTATCACGTTTTGCAGATTGCAGATGTTTAATAACCCTATAAAGTATCCATAATGCAACTATGATCAGAATAAAGATTAGACGACTTAAAACTGATTCTAAGGGAACACTGCCAGCAATGGCTATCAAAGGGCCGACAAACCAAATTAAAACCGATAAAACTAAAATACCGATTAATTCAATAACCCAAGACTTTTTAAAAAAGCTGATAATCTGATTCATTGGGGATTTCTCACTTTACCAAGATGTCGACACGCCGATTCAAGGCGCGATTTTCGGCACTGTCATTAGCAGCAAGAGGCTCGGCATCTGCCCGCCCCTCAGCCCGCGCAGCGGTTAAATGTGCAGTTTCTTGCAAAACTGTTAGCACATTCTTGGCACGCGCCAGCGACAAATGCCAGTTTGAAGGAAATTTTGCTGAAACAATGCGTTTATCGTCGGTATGTCCAGTAATTAGCACTGAATCCTGCTGACTTTCAAGCTCCTTGGCTATTTTATTCAGCATGGGGATAAACTCCGGCTTAACCTGATCGCTACCTGAAGGAAAGGAATTGCGAATACGCAAAATACTATCATCAACCACTTCCACCATATTATTGGCAATTTCATTCTGCAACAACGGCTTAAAGCGCTCTAATTTTGGCCGGGTGGATACTGGCTGGCTGACCGGCATGCTTGGCTGCGCAGATAAAGCAAGCGCAGGATCTCTGGCTAATTTTAATATTTCTGTATAAACCGGATCAGACGCAGTATTAACAGCATACGAAAACCCAAGATAACAAAGTAATAACAAACCAGCCGCAACACTGGCAAACACCCACAATGGCAAATGGCTGATTAATGAACTCTGATTTGTATTTTGTCCTTGCCACCGAGGTGATAATTCAGCAACATAATCACCACTGACTCTTTGAATTAATTGATACAGTTCCTGTCTTTGTTTTTCCAGGCTATTCATACCATTGGCGATCAATCGATATTTGCCTTCAAAGCCAAAACTCAGTAATACATAAAAAAATTCGATAATCTGTAAATTTTGTGCAGGTTGTTTAACCACATTATCAATAATTTGAAAAAACCGTTCACCACCAAACGCCTCTTTATGAAACAAGATCAGTAAGCTTTGATGCCCCCAATTACTTTGTGCTCCCCACGGCGTATTTTGAATAACTTCATCCAGAAAAGTACACAAGGCATAACTGGCCATACGCACTTTTTCTTGCTGAATGCCTTTCGCTAGCGACTGCCGCTCAAATTCGCTGACTTCCTTGGCCAGCTTTTGCTTCAATTCGTTAACAGCATCATAACTTGCAGTGACACGCAATCTGGCCGCCAAAGACAAAATTCCTGCCGACAAAGCCAGAAAAGATCCCGACTTATCCCCGCTTAAAGACTCTGCAATAAGTACATCACTAACAGCTTGGGGTGGTGGCGCTGGATTGCGGGGTGCAGCTTGCTGCGCAGAAATACGGCCTCCCGGTGTTGGGCGGAGTACGGTTTTATCGTCGTTATTGAAAGGACCTTCTTGTGCCATCACTCATCACCCTTTTTTAATTGCCCAGAATTCCAGTTCTAACCCCGGAAAGTTGCCACCAATATGAAAAGCAAATCCACCTGCAGCTGCCATTTTCTTCCAATAAGGACTTTGCTTATCTAATTCAAAATAAGACAATCCGGCGTGGTAAGGTATCTGTCGAGGCGCGACTGGCAAAGCCTGTATAGGAATACCAGGTAAAGCAGAAGACACCAATTGTGCTATTTCTTCTACCGGACCTATTTTTACCTGTGGAGGAAAATGTGTTCTTAACATTTCGGAAGATACTTGCGCGCCTACAGCAAGAATAAAAATTGCATTATCTAACAAACCGCTCTCTGGTCTGGCCGACCAATAAACATTTTGATTATGTTTGTTGAGTGGTAACTGGATTGCATTTTGTTCGAGTACCATACTCAACAAGCGCCTTAATTCTTCAATCAAGGGTATAAAACAACTACGCAAATCATCATGCTGATAGCCCGGTATTTGCGCAGGGCGTTTACTTGGTCGATAAAACGTCGATAAATCGCCCATTAATTGTAAACACAGCGAAAACAAGCTTTCTGGATGTAAGTAGGCATGTTTAGCAAAATGCTCCAATTCAGGTTCATATCGATTGATAGTCTGTAACAACATAAAATCAGCAACTTCTGCAACTCCTGCCCCCTGAGAAGCACCAGCAACGCGCGACGCTAACGCCTCTCCTCTGGTGTGAAGCAAGCCGTGTAATTCACGCAAAAACCCACTCAATATAGGACTGGTTACAGATTGTAAAACCACGGGAATATATTTTTCATCGAGAACTACAGTTTTATCCGCCCTTACCTCAATAACATTGGCAATACCCAAACACAAATACCCAGAGCGTTCTTGACTGTGCAACATTAATTTGGGACGAATATGCCCTACTTGCACTGGATAAGAGCCATCAAACCCCGCATTGTTATCTTTTACATCTCTGTGAGCAATTCTATATCGCGCCAAGCCTTCTGGACTTGTTTCGCTATCAACTTCAGCAGCTTCTGGACGGCTTAATGGAAATGCCAAATAAACAATTTCATTCGCTATACCAGTCGTTAAATCTAGTGGCAGAGGCAACTCATCTTCATGAGGTAAATAAAATGGCGTACCATCTTGAAAAATCCCTCTGGCTTCCAACAATACTAGTTTACCTATAGCTAATTGCGGACTATCTAGTTTTAATAACGAGAACCCCCAATCAAATGACCTGATCCCATGGCAGCGACCATGAATACGACTTTCTATATAGCGATCATGTTGCTGAAAATGCTGCGGCCTGAGAAACATTCCTTCTGACCATACAATTCTGTTATTGCTTGACATAATTTAGTTAGACTCTCGTGATATGTAAGAATAAATATTGCAGAACAAGCAAATATTCACACCCAATATTGCTCATGATCTGGCAAATAACTGCATTTGCTTTTCATAAGCGTCTGCAAACTCTTCCCCAAAAAACTCTTCCATCGCCATCGACTTGAATTCTGGGTACTTTTCGCAATAAAGCTCCCAGCACTTAGTCTTTTTCTGGAATACTAAGCCTTCTGCATACACCTTTTCAAATCCATCAGGATCAAATTTATGCAGAATTTCTGCCAAGGAAGCCTGAATACCAGCCGTCATAGCCAACTGATGGTATTTAATATCTTTAAACGCTCCCTTTACCGCATCTTCTGACTTAATAAAAGCTGAATTATGCGGTCCCATCAATAATTTTAAAACACTTTCTACATCAGGATTAAATTTAAGCGGGTTATTATCAACGGAACGTAGCGTGGTAACAGAAACCCTAAATTCACTTTTCATCTCTGCTCTGGCTCGTAACACATCCATTAATCCTTCCACCATCAATCGAAATAAAATACCGGCAGTTTTCATGGCCTCAGCACAATTATCGGCGGGTAAAAAATTAGCATCCCTAATACCTGCGCCTGTCAGAAATTGCTGCATAAGCGAAATATCTAGCGGCGTAGCACTACTAGAAGCATGACTACTTACCACAGGAGGTGCTACAAACGCTGGTGTAGGCGGCGTTGTTGGCTGAGAAAAAGTCTGTGTAGCGACTGGAATTATGGGCGGAGGACTGACAGTTTCAAAGTGACTCTGTTCGGTCTTTGGTTCTATATTGGGAGCAGAAGCATCCAAACCGGCAAAAAAATTCGCCATATCGGGTGCCGGACTTAAGGGTGTCTCAAACACAGCAGGCGGCGTAAAGTTATCATGCATCACAGAACCAGAATTCAGCTCTGTTGAAGAAAACACTGGACTCGGTGTTGAACTTGCAAAAGGATCGCCAGATAAAGATTCATTACTCAATAATTGCGAGTTTGCTTCTCCAAACGCAGGAATAGCATCAATCCCGGCTAAAAAATTGGAAATATTTTCATTTCCCGCTGGGCCAGATGTTGAAAAAGGTGAATGCATTTGCCCTGTACCACTTAAGCCACTGACTGCATTTAAATCACTTTCAAAATCATCTGAAAATGGACGTTGACTAAAAACGCCTAAATCCCCAGAAGACTCCATGCCATCGCCCCAAGCGGATGGCGTATCTATCCCAGTTAAGAACGAAGCAAAATCCCCACTGTCAGATTGAGGAGAAGCCATGGGCCGCTCAGCAAACGGTGCGGGTGTATTTGCAAAAGGTCCACCTGAAAAACTATTCAAATCTATAGGGGCTGGTTCATCGGCAAGCATGTCTACCAGAATTTCATATTCACCAATTCGTAATACTTCATTCGGTTGCAAAACCGCTTCGGCATTACTCAAACTTAACCCCGCTTTAACCAGATAGGTGCCGTTTGAGCTGGTATCTTTAATAAAAAAATGGCCATTAGCAAAATATATATCGGCATGCTGTCCAGAAACAATTTTATCGTTATCTTCCAGAACCATTGTTCTATCAGCTTTACGTCCTATGCTGCCGCCATCCTGACTATATTCAACCCTTATTTCTTTTGATACCGGCAAGCTTTTATATGTAATCACTTTCAAAACCAGACGCATAACAATATTCCTAGCGTTATTTCAATTTTACCCTCTTAACAAACAGAGGCATTGATTTAGCAATAAATAGAAACCCTCGAACCCTATACTTTGGCTAGTTCAACCCAAAAGAGACTTAGTAATCATTTTAGATTTTAATTAAAACTTTCACACCTTAACTATGAATTTCCAGATGCAGGGCCAAATATTCTTCAGTCAACTTGTGTGTAGGTGCATAGTGAATTAATGGCTGAGAATCAGAATGAGACTCTCTGACTTTAACTGAAGAAGAAATTTTTGCTTCCAAAACCGGCAATCCTTCGGCAATTAATTCTTCAACCAACTGGCGTGGCAGATTAGCCTGCTTTTGATACTGATTAACGACAATTCCTTCGATTTCAAGATTTTGATTATGATCTGCTTTGACTTCAGCGATGGCGCGCATTAATGTATATAGTGCTTCACGTGCAAACGTATCGCAATCAAAAGGTATGAGACATTTTTCAGCCGCAATTAGGGCTGATTGGCTGTAGAAGTTGAGTACGGGTGGCGTATCAATATAAATTTGATCAAAACCAGTTAACTTTTCCAGAGCTTCTTTTAACTTAAAAATTTTATAACGTGATTCAAGCCTGCTTTGCAAGGCTTCCAATTCTGGATGAGAAGGAATCACAAACAAATTGGGGAAAGGTGTTTCATGGATGGCACTTTCCAATCCTTCCTTTCCACCACCAAATAGACCTATACCCAGATTATCTTTAAAAAAGTGCGCAATGGTTTTATCCGCATCGCTAACTTTGGCACCCAGCAAATACTGAGTAGAATTACCTTGAATATCAAGATCAATTACTAGCGTTTTTTTACCTTGTACCGCACTAATAGCGGCTAAATTACAAGTAATAGTGGATTTACCAACGCCGCCTTTTTGATTAAAAATCACCCTGCGCATAATCGCCCTCGATAAACTGAAAAGTTAAGAGCGTCCATTATAAGGTTAATAGTTACAATATCAACAACGACTAAAACTATTGGTACCACAGACCGGACAGACTGGGATCACACTGGTGGATTTAAACGATATTTGTTTCTCGCAATGATCACAGGAAAAAGTACCGGGACTTGCAATATCTCCACTTTGATAGGGATGATATTGTTTGGCATCCATTTCCAGAGCAGCCAGTTTTACACGAGTTTTATCAGCAATATCCAAAAATGCAGTTAGCGCAAAATTTTCAATCAGATGTATATCAAACTTTAACCAATCGCTAAGCGAATCGTTATTGCTATTTGGTGAGGTGACGGCGGCATGCTCTACATCACGCATCACAAAGTCTGCAATTTTATTAATTTCTTCCTGCGAATGTATGCCTAGCCTAGCCGATTTTTCTTTAGCAATTTCCAATGCATCAGCAACACTATGCAAGGTATCATCCATCGCTTCATAGAGATGACCCATCAGATCATCATATGCTTTGATCAATTTGTTTTCGCTCATAGTTTCTCCATATCAATTCACACTTTAGATTTAAGCGCTGGTAAGGTATTCTACTGCTTTTTTACAATAAAAGACGAATAGGATGGAAGAGCAATACAAACCACAGGCAATAGAGCAACAGGTGCAAGCCGATTGGGAATCTTCTGGTGTTTTTACCGCCAAAGAAGATACCGGTAAAGAAAAATACTATTGTCTTTCCATGTTTCCATATCCGAGCGGCAAGCTACATATGGGCCATGTGCGTAATTATACGATAGGCGATGTCATCAGTCGCTTTCAGCGCATGCAAGGTAAACATGTTTTGCAACCTATGGGTTGGGATGCGTTTGGTTTACCCGCTGAAAACGCAGCTATGCTTAATAAAGTACATCCTGCCGACTGGACGCACAGCAATATCAGCTATATGCGTGAGCAATTAAAACGCTTGGGCTTTGGTTATGACTGGCAACGTGAACTAGCCACCTGTGACCCCAATTACTACCGCTGGGAACAATGGTTTTTTATCCGTTTATTAAAAAAAGGCTTGGTTTATAAGAAAACCGCCCCGGTTAACTGGTGTCCGCACGATCAAACCGTTCTTGCCAATGAACAAGTAATTGATGGCTGCTGCTGGCGCTGTGACACACAGGTTGAGAAAAAAGAAATATCGCAGTGGTTTTTAAAAATTACCGCTTATGCCGATGAATTACTCAGTTCCCTGGAAAGCTTACCAGGTTGGCCGGAACAGGTTCGCACCATGCAAGCCAACTGGATAGGCCGATCTGAAGGTGTGGAAATGGATTTTGCGGTGCAAGACAGCACAGCCACAATCCACATTTACACTACCCGACCAGATACAGTAATGGGCGTAACCTATTTGGCGATTGCCGCAGAACATCCCTTAGCCATAAAAGCAGCCGAAGCGAATACAGCAATTTCTGAATTTCTGGAGAGTTGCAAGTTGATGGAAACATCAGAAGCGGCCATGGAAACCATGGAAAAGCGCGGCATTTATTCTGGCATTCAAGCTACGCACCCCCTTTCAGGCGAAGCAGTGCCAGTATGGATTGCCAACTTTGTATTGATGAACTATGGTACTGGCGCAGTGATGTCTGTTCCTGCTCACGATCAACGCGATTATGAATTTGCGCAAAAATACAACATCGCTATAAAACCTGTTATTCAGGCAGCTAATGACTCTGACGACAAAATAACTGAACAAGCATTTACTGATAAAGGTATTTTGTATAATTCTGGTGAATTTAATGGTTTAAGCTCGGCTGAAGCTTTTTCCGCCATAGCGGAAAAACTTACCAGCCAGGGTAAAGGCAAACGCAAAACCAACTTCAGGCTACGTGATTGGGGTGTGTCACGCCAACGTTACTGGGGCGCTCCCATACCGATTATTTACTGCGAAGACTGCGGCACGGTGCCGGTACCCGACGCACAATTACCGATTATTTTACCGCGTGATGTAGTTCTAGATGGATCACAATCACCGTTGGCTGCCCATCCCACTTTCCGCCACACCCCTTGTCCAGAGTGCGGAAAACCAGCGCAGCGTGAAACGGATACTTTCGATACTTTTATGGAATCATCCTGGTATTTTGCGCGTTATGCCTGCCAAAATGCTGATATGGCTATGCTGGATTTCCGTGCAAATTATTGGTTACCGGTTGATTATTATATTGGCGGTATTGAACACGCGATTTTGCATCTGCTCTATGCCCGGTTTTATACCAAGCTATTACGTGACGAAGGCTTATTAGTTTGTGACGAACCCTTTAAAAACCTGCTAACTCAAGGTATGGTGGTTGCAGAAACCTTTTATCAGTTGGATGATCACGGTCATAAACATTATTTTAATCTCACCCAAATTGACGTTGAACGCGATAGCAAAGGTAAAATTATCGCCGCTAAATTAATGAGTGATGGTTCCGCAGTTACGGTGGGCGCTGTGGAAAAAATGTCAAAGTCAAAAAACAATGGCGTTGATCCTCAGGTATTAATTGATAAATACGGTGCAGATACCGTACGCTTGTATACCATGTTTACCTCTCCTCCAGATCAATCGTTGGAATGGAACGATGCTGGCGTGGAAGGAGCATCCCGCTTTCTGAAACGTCTGTGGAGACAAACACATTTGCATGTTGAAAGTGGTTTATCTACTAAAGCGTTAGACACATCGAGTTTAACCGACTTACAAAAAGGCTTGCGTAGACAAATACATCATACCTTGCAAAAAGTAACCGATGATATGGGACGCCGGCATACCTTTAATACCGCCATTGCCGCTAATATGGAACTGTTGAATACTTTGGGTAAATTTGATGACGACAGCGATGTCGGGCGTACCGTTCGTCAGGAAGCTCTTGAAACGGTTGTTTTAATGCTGGCACCAATAATTCCACATATCAGTCAGGCTTTGTGGGAGCATTTGGGACACAGTAGTGATATTGTCACAGCCGCCTGGCCAGTGTTTGATGCATCCGCATTACAACAAGACTCGATAGAGATGGTTATCCAGGTGAATGGCAAACTCAGAGGCAAAATCTGCGTAGCTTTGAATGCGTCTAAGCAGGATATCGAAACCCAGGTACTAGTCGATGAACATGTTCAACGTTACATTGAGGGCAAACCAATCAAAAAGCTGATTGTGGTGCCAGAAAAACTGGTAAATATCGTTGTTTAAAACTGCATTAACGGGGAATGTTGCATGAATCAGGCAGTCAGAACAGTCTTGATTTACAGTTTGTTATTATTGAGTGGCTGTGGCTATCACTTACGCGGTTCAATTCAGATACCTGAATCTTTGAAAAACGTATATGTAGCCAACGCTTCTAGCGGCTTACAAACTGAGATGGCTTCTCTACTGAGAGCATCTAACGCCAAATTAGCACCTACATTGGCTGATGCGGGTATCGTTATCAAGATTCTGAAAGAAGAGATGAAAAACCGCGTGGTATCGATAGGTAGCACCGGTAAATCTACTGAATCAGAAGTAAATCTGTATATGCGGTTTCAGTTTTTTAACAATAAAGACGAACCCATTATGGATGAACAAACTATGGAATTATCCAGAGAATACTTCAACGACCAAACGGCAGTGTTAGCTAAATCGAGCGAAGAACAGATGATTCGGGCAGAAATCTACAAACAGGCGGCGCGATTATTAATGGGACGCGCCGGCATTGCTGTAGAGAACCCCAAGAAAATAGATGCGCATTAGTGGTGAACAACTAAGGGCTAACCTGCAAAAATCGTTAGCCCCGGTTTATTTAATCAGCGGAGACGAACCCCTGCAACTGGGAGAATCTGCTGATGAAATTCGTCTGGCCGCCAAACATGCTGGTTACAACACTCGAGAAGTGATCAGTATTGATAGCGGTAACGAATGGCAACAACTGACAGACGAAGCCAGTTCCTTATCCATTTTTTCTGATAAAAAACTGATCGACTTAAGGTTACCCTCCTCCAAACCCGGCAATGAGGGCAGCAAAGCCTTGATCAGTTACTGCCAAAACCCAGCCCCAGATACCTTATTACTGATCACTACAGGAAAACTGGATAGCAATTCCCAAAAAAGCCAATGGTTCCAAGCCATAGATAAAATTGGCATTTTTGTTCAGGTTTGGCCGCTGCAAGGCATACAATTACTGCAATGGTTGCAATCACGCGCGGAACGGCGCGGCATGCAAATGGATGGCGACGCATTAAAATGCTTGGCAGCGAGAATTGAAGGCAATCTGTTAGCTGCTGCCCAAGAGATAGAGAAACTGTATATTCTGCATGGCAAAACGCGCATAAACAGCGCCATGGTAGAGGATGAAGTGGCCGACAGCGCAAGATTCGATGTATTTGGCTTAAATGACGTCCTACTGGCAGGGAATCTGAATCGCGCCATTAACATTCTTAATAATCTAAGAGCCGAAGGCATCGCCGCCCCCATCATACTCTGGGCTTTAAGTCGCGAAGCCAGAACCCTGTTTAATATCAAAATGGAATTAAAACAAGGCAATCAAACAGATGCGGTGTTTAAAAAGTTTCAAGTTTGGGACAAACGTAAAGCGTTAGTTCAGCAGGCGTTGAGCAGACTTAAATCTAATGATTTACAAAGCATACTAAAATTAAGTGCCATTGCCGACCAGCAAATAAAAGGTCAATTAAAGGGGAATTGCTGGGAGAGTTTGTTTGGTATTTGTTTACGGTTTGCAAAGGCTGATCAGATTACGTTACAGCAAAACTCGCTTACCAATTCGCTATAACTACACCTTACAATTAATAATAATGGCGTTGACAAACATACTTTAGGTTTGCCATATTCAACGAATAAAACCGGGATCGGCTCGGGGTGACGCCCGTCACCCCGAGCCACACCACCGGGCATGCGATTGAACCCCGTGAAGGTGTTACCCAATTTTTTACCACTCAACAACATCAAGCAGATGAACTTATGACATTGGAATTACTTAAAACCTTGTTGCTCTATTGCCTAGTATTTAATCTAGCATTTGTCAGCAGTTGGTTTTTGATTTTTACCTATGCGCATGACTGGATGTTCAATCTACACCGCAAATGCTTTCAAGTTACACTGCCACAATTTGATGCACTCAATTATGCAGGGATGATGCTTTACAAGATAGCTACATATTTTTTAAATGTAGCTCAAATGATAGCACTTTGGTTGACCACTTAGCAATAAGTTTCAGGTAACTACTCAGCGAACTATCGGACACCCGAAAGTGTTAGGCAACTCGGCAGTTTACTGATGCCCTCGGTGGGTTTCGATGCGCACAGAGACTTTAGAAACTTTATAATTCTATTAAACCCATCCTACGCTGAGTAATTACAGTTTCAGAACCCTATTAATCCACAAAATAATACATAGCCCCCATTAAAGGTGTTCTGGAATTTAAAGCCAGTTTTACCGAGACTTTATCCAACACTTTCTGAAAACGGCCTTTGGCGATAAAGCCTTGTATAAAACCACCGGCTTCCATAGCACTCCTAATTTTAGGACCTATACCACCACCGATAAACACTCCACCAGTAGCGAACGACTTCAGCGCCAGATTTCCGGCTTCTGCGCCGTAAAGTTCCACAAACAACCTGACTACTTCGCTACAAACTTCATCTTCACCCGCAATTCCAAGGCGGGATATAACTGCACTGCGATCAGGATCACCAATACTGGGTACAATCGGACAAGGCTTGCCAAACTGACTGGCCACTAAAAAGTCATACAGATGACTGAAACCAATACCTGACAATATTCTTTCGCAACTAACATGCTCTGGAAACTTATCGCGTAAAAAGCTTAACAGTTTATCTTGTTGTTGATTTTGTGGTGCAAATGAACAATGCCCACCTTCGGTAGCAAGAGGTTGATAGCGCTGACCATCCCAATACAAAAGGGCTTCGCCCAAACCGGTGCCAGCAGCAATAACAGCTATATTGCCGGTTTGGGTTTGCGCATCTGGATTAAGCTCGATAAATTCGTGCTCCTGCAAATGTAACATGCCTAAGGCCATGGCCTCCAGATCGTTAAGCAGTTTTACCCGTTGTGTACCCAGCGTAATTTTAAGTTGCTCTGCATCCAGTATCCAAGGTAGATTGGTAGTTTGGCAACGTTGGTTAATAACTGGCCCGGCAACGCCAAAGCAAGCTGCACTAATAGTGGGTTTATGCGCTAAAAATTGGCTTAGTAAATCGTCAAAATCGTGAAAATCGCCACTGGCAAAAGTTTGTTCATGCACACATTCCACACCGGTGTCTGGGTGATGATTGATTAAGGCCAGAACTGTTTTCGTTCCACCGATGTCGCCTGCTAAAATCATACGCTTACCTGTGCGGGTGCTTTGTTGAGATCAAGGAGATAAATCAAGGCATCTAAAATACCATTTGCCACCGCATGCGGAGGTAATTGGTAAAAAGCCTGCCAAGCCATAGAGACATAGTTTTCATAGCGCTCCCGATGTTCAGGATAGAGCTGTAACCAGTATATACGTACAGCATGACCAATCAGAATATCCGTAAATATACTGTCGTCAATACGTAGTGCTGGATTGTCTTGAAAAATTAAGGCTAAAGCACGCAAAGTTTCTACCGTTAATTGACGAAAAACAGGAGCCTGTATTTTATTCAGCAGATGATTAACATACAATTTAAAGGTTTGTTCTCCAGGCGTCATTTGTGACAGCGTTTCGTCACTGTCTATGCGGTGTTTACTATTTATTTTCTCGCCGATGATCAAACCTTGGCAATGCTGTAGCAAAGTCCAGACACCCGTATAAAAGGCTTCGTTTTCCCGCCCGACACTGCCCTGTTGTTCTCTCCATTCGTACCAGTCTTCGGCTTCACCTCTATCTTTGGGGTTCATACTGTTAGGAAAGCGTGCCGTATGAAGTTGCCGTTGCTCGCATCCATAATGCAATGACTCAACGTCTCCCAACTGGGTTTTACTACTGCTGTAATCTTGCAACGTTTCTTGCAATAACTCGGCGAGTTGATAAGGCGCTAATGCTAACACCTCATTAAAAGCCCTGTCCAAAGCACTACCCGTCTGACGTTTCTGGCGGGCAATAATCAATTGCAGAATATGACCAACGCGGATAGTGTGCATATCGGCTAATAATTCTGGATGTAATTTGATTACCATGCCTAAATGGATTATCAGTTCCTGAATGATGATATGCAAACTGGTATCGTTACTATTATAAGCACGTATGGTTTGCAAAATTTCTGAAGAATCGGCGGGGCGGCGTAAGGTAGCCTTACCGCTATAAGCATGTCCAACTGTCAGTCCGTGTTGACGAACTAAAATTTCGGTAGCCGCATGTTCCAGATTAATATCGTATTTATTTAGTAAACCAGCACAACGTCTAACAATCTGCCATAAGTGTAAATCCCCAGCACGCGCATAAACTTCTTCCAACACATCACGCACCCGACAGTTGTATCCATCGTTAGTTTTTAAACCCGTTTCAAAATCTAAACCATGACGCTGACTTAACAGACTTAACGCTTCCAATTGTGCATATAAATTGGCGTTAAGGTGCAATTGGCTAATCAGACTTGCATCGTCACCAATTTCCCAACTGGTCAACTCAAAACTATTAATGGCTTCTGGCGAAAAGTCGTTAACTGGCAAGGCACTAGCAAAAGGACGCTCACTCTCTTCCCAAGTTTCCTCAGGAAATTTAAAATCATGCAGATAATCAATTTTTTCGCGACTGGAGTTTTGTACAAATTGTGTCAACAAGCCCAGGTTTACGCTAACCCCAGCTTGCCCCCCCTGCTGTAATTGTGCAATAAAGTCCAGCAATACCTGACGGTCGGCACTGTCTAGCATATTATGTTTAATATGGATAACCAGCAAGGGAGGTTGCGTACTATCCCAATGTCGACTGATATAGGTTAACTCCATACGTAAACGCTGAATCAATAGGCGATTATCCATAGCGATATAAAAGCCTTTTTGATTCATGAACTGTGGCAGAAAAATCAGGGATTCTCCGGCCAACAAATAGAGGCGTGAAGTGGCAAGAGTGCGTAATTGTCTTAACGGACGCCCGCTCAGCCCAATACGATCATTACGGCCAACCTGCGTATATGCAGCAGCTAACTGACTGGCATCTCGCACTTGAATGGGTGCAATTTCTGCAGGTGTTTGCGAAGGAATATTATAGTCTTGCAAAATGCCTTGCACTGCTTCATCTTCAGCAAACAAAGCGATTTGCACCGCAACGCCGCTTTGCTGTTTTACCGCTTTGTAACGACCCAGTGGATCAATATCATCCGCTGTTATTAAGCCGTCATTCAATAAATCACTTAAAATCAACAGGCTTTGCGCCCAAACCAAAGGCACATTCTCATTGGCTATACGATCCTGACTATGTGGATGCTGTTTTTCTGCTGCGACTGCTTCTGCCGGAACGACATAAAGCTCAGGTACCAAATATTGGCCATTTTGTTCCACCAGCAGATTTTGCAAGCGACGGCGATAATCCTGTGCAGCATCCTGATTTCCAGCAAACAGATGATTGAGTAGTAAATAACAGAAAAATAACGGCCATTCACATTCAACCCCCATAAACTGCTTTAACTCATGCGGTTCATAATGCAAACGTTGCTGATCTTCCAGAACGGTTTGATGACCATCCAGTAAAAAGCGTTTACAACCGTAACGACCTTGTAATTTGTCAACAATTAATGCTTCAGTTTTAAGCCTTAACGATGGATCATCCACTGCAAATGCAGGAAAACCCGTGATACTTAACAATGCTGAGTCGACTTCTTTGGAAATGGATTCTCTGGGCAATAACGATTCTAAGGTAATACGGGTACGCGCAATATCATCACTAACCACATGAATAACAGCGGTCTGTCCGGCCTTTTTACCAAACAGATTACAGCCTTGCATCGCTTCTAATGCCGCTTTTGCCATGCCAATAGAGCTAGCATTCAATTCGGCAATGCCGTGATTCATTTTATTACCACGCTCCCAAATCCCATAATCCGGGGTTCGATAAGCACGGCTAATATAATGCACCAAATTCTGTACAAAATTGACTTCATCAATACTAAACACAATACGCAAACCGGAAGCAGTCATTTGCGCCAGCATCAACAAAAACAAAGAGGTGGCGTCCAATTGTAAATGCCCCCATTCATTATCTGCAACCACCACCATGCCAGTTTGAGTATTGTACTTGGCATGCAGTGCATCCAGCGGGTCCTGGGTGTGTTTAAATTTTTCAACTTTAGCAGCTTGCCGCATCATCGCAATCAATAAGCCTCGCATCAATTTAACGACGCTTTGCTCAAGAATATAAGTCCGGTCTACCTGATCAGGGCATTTGCGATAGGCCAATGCCAATCCCCAAGCAGGTAGAATGCTATACACATTATCTCTAACCCAGGCATCAGTGTAATTACCATGACTATTAACCGCCGTACTGGCTGGTAACAAGCCACTGATCCAATCCTGTCGACTTAGAATAATATTCTGCACATCTTGATAATAACGGTTTAAGGTATCGACTTGGTTGGTTATCGTCATGTTAGGAGTGATCAGTTAATGAAAAAAACTAGGCTTTAGGTAAAGTTACTCCTGTCTGCCCCTGATATTTGCCACCTCTATCCAGATAAGAGGTTTCACAGACTTCATCTCCGCCAAAAAACAACATTTGCGCCACACCCTCATTGGCATAAATTTTGGCAGGCAGTGGTGTAGTATTAGAAAATTCCAGAGTTACATGCCCTTCCCATTCGGGTTCTAAAGGCGTTACGTTGACAATGATGCCACAGCGAGCATAAGTTGATTTACCGAGACAAATCACCAGTACTTCGCGAGGAATACGAAAAAACTCTACTGTACGGGCTAGCGCAAACGAGTTTGGAGGAATGATACAAACATCTGATTTTACATCTACGAAACTGGCTTCATCAAAGTCTTTGGGATCGACTATGGTGGAATTAATATTAGTGAATATTTTAAATTCGTTAGAACAGCGTACGTCATACCCATAGCTGGACGTTCCATAGGAGATTATCCGCCCCTGAGGGGATTCACGAACCTGCCCAGCCTGAAAAGGTTCTATCATGCCGCGCTCTGCCGCCATGCGTCGAATCCATTTATCTGATTTTATACTCATATTTAGTTATTAACTGATGGAATTAAAAATTGGCATACCATGCTGGTAATGCCAGTAACAACAAAGATATTACTCAAACTATTTTGTCTTGCGCTTTAATCGTCAAAAATCCAGCAATTTTCCTTGTTTCTACTAGCACTCACTTTTCCAAATTGGCGATAATAGTTTTATGCACTAATTTCATTAGGGCAGCAGAATCATCGTTATTAAAAGTGTCCTTGCCGCTATCAGCACTGACCACTTTATCAACGTGCACATCGGTTATTTTTTTGTCTTTATCCACGGTTAAGGTATATTCAGTGTCCTTAAATTCGTCGCTAAAAAACGATGTTACCGAATTGATTAAACCCCGCCCCTTACCTTCACCTTGCGCAACATAACGCACTCGAAATACGCCAGCATCATAGTCAGTATTGGCAACTTCAATATCAGCAGCACTTAAAGCATCTCCTACCAGAATCCAAGCTCTTTCAAAGCCGGTTTTCAGTTCCACAATAGGTTTTTTCTCACTGCCAATCAGTAAAACCAATCGTGCCAAATCAGCGTTAACGGGTTTATCGGTTGGTTTACTGACAGCTTTTTCAGCAACTTTATCTGTACTGTCTTCTTTCTGGGTATCATCAGACTTTTCTTCGTCCTTATTCTTAACTGGTGGAAAATCTGGCAATTTTGAATTACTAGAAGAATAACTAGACTGATTAGCACTGTGTTCGATAGCCAATGTCGGAGGAAATTCCAGATTTTTGGTATCTTTATATTTATCAGGCCCGGCGCTGCTACAGGCCACTAATAAAAACCAAGGCAAACTATATAAAAACTGTTTATACATCAATTTACTCGCAAAAAAAACGGCGGTGTTGTAAAACCGGAAACGAAGTACGCGTTTTTTCCAGACGATGCCCATCAATCTCTGCTGATACAAAACCAGAACCCGTTTTATAACAATCCAACACTACCCCCCATGGATCTACGATCATACTGTGACCATAGGTTTGACGACCATTTCTATGAAAACCACCTTGATTAGGTGCAATGACATAACACTGATTTTCAATAGCTCTGGCGCGTAACAACACCTCCCAATGCGCAGCTCCGGTTTTGGCGGTAAATGCTGAAGGGATAACTAAAATATCAATGTTTTGATGGTCTTTATTCATTAAACGAAAAAACTCTGGAAACCGCAAATCGTAGCAGACAGCAATGCCAAGCCGACCAAAGGGGGTGTCCAGCACACAAATGTCATTACCCGCCTCTACAGAATCTGATTCACGATATTCTTCACTGGTATCAGGAACACTAACATCAAACAGATGAACCTTATCGTAACGTGCAACTCGTTGGCCCAATTCGTTATACACTGGACAAGCAGCACGCACTTTGCCACTTTGCTCAGCCACTAGCGGAATAGTGCCCCCTATCAACCAAACATTATGTTTTTTGGCTGTAGCTGCTAAAAAATCTTGAATAGGACCAATACCATCCGGCTCACGTACCTTGACTTTATCCTGTTCTTTCATACCCATAATTGCAAAATTTTCAGGTAAGGCTACTAATTTAGACCCCGCTTTTGCAGCTTCTGCGATCAATTTATCTGCTTCGAGCAAATTGGCACTTACTTGTGGACCTGAAGCCATCTGGATGGCTGCACATATTGTCATATTCAATCTCTTTTTTACTAATTTGAAAATTATTCGTTCAAATAATCGCTATTCAGTGTAAACGGCTAGGTCAAATTATTTTTTCAGCCAATCAAAATCAGTCAACCCATGCCATGTTTTGTTTAGCAAACCATCATTTTCCTTTAGCGGAGTCACTTCAATATTACCCCATTGCCCCGCAACTTTATATTCGGAACCAAAAAAATATCCTTCTTTATAATCGTTGATCACTGCGGAAGTAATAATGGTCGCAATACTATCTACAATTGTACCAGCAATAGGCAAGGCATCAGAACTCTTGGGAACCACCACAACTCGCTGCTGCACAAATTTTTTAACCAGATCTGCAGTTCCGACCATACGCATTTTGGCAGAGACAGCATCAATCAACAAATTGTCTGTATACGCAATACCATTGGTAATTTTAAAATCGCCAGAAATTTTGTCAAAAGCTAAACCCTGCCGATAAATATCACTGAAATCCAGACTTAATCGCTTAGCCCATTGCTCCATAGAGATTAACCCAAGTAAACGCCCAAATCCTGGTTCTATGCTGGAAATACGACCATCATAAAGCTTTACCTGTAACTGTCCATTCAGTTTATCAAGTGAAAACTGCTGCGGATCATCATTCCAGCCGCCCGTAAAACTAAGCTCCGCTCGTGTTTCCTTAAAGTCATCACTGTAGCCCAAATCTGACAGAAACTGGCCAAAATTATTCACTTTCAAACTGCCATTAAGCAGTGTAGAAGTACCATGCACTTGCTTGATCCAATCCGCGGTGAAATCTATGTCTTTATCGGCTCCAGTAAACGAAATTTTCTTGAAGTGCGTACCGTTGTTCAATCGCTCCGTTTGTAGTTTCAGTTTACCCAGATTTACCGAGCGCCACAGCACTTGCCGGCTATCAATATCTATCAGAGGCAGAATTGAAAAGACTTGCTGTGCCGCATTAATATTAAACGCACTCATACTCGACAAATTAAGAACATCCATATCCAGTTTAATCGGTTCGTTTCCGGCATATTGATCTGGAATACTTAAGTTACCTTTTGCCATGACATTATTGATAGTGCCTTGCCATACCTGATCGTGGTGCTGAAAATGGCATTCCATTGCGCCCAAATTCTGTCCTTGCCACTGCATGTTCTGGGTTTCCAATAGAAACTCACGCAGTGGCGGCCATCGGTCATCATGCTCGTTCAACGCATCCATTGCATCAGACAACTTGAATTCAGGCTGTTTTATTTCTACAAACAAACCTGCATTTTGAGGTAAATTTGCTACCTCATTACCCAAAATTACATGTGCCGCAAACAAATGACTTTGCTGTGTATCAATTAATAATGCAGCATTTAGCCTATCACCATACTGTATCTGCAAAGGCAGAAAAGTTTTACTATCGAATAAAAAATTAAGTTTTAACAGACGCTGTTCTTCTGCTTTCTTTGCCAGATAGTCCTGCCCAATAATCTGAAAACCTTGCAAATTACTAATAATCTGTAGCGAACTGGGTTGACTTATAGCATATGGAAAACTTAAATCAGCCTGATAGCTTAGTGAGCCAGCCGTCATGTCGTTATTCAGAAAGCTAAATTGCCGCCGCAAATTTGCCATATCAGTTGAACCTGCCATTTTCAAATGCGCTGCACTAGTATCGCTATTTAATACTGCCAGAACTGGGTAGCCCAGAGTGCTGGCGGTAAGACTCTGGCTATTAACCCGATCTGCACTAAAATTGATATTACCTTTGATATTACTAAACTTCAAATTGGTCGGTTTAACCAAGGCATGGGCATTATTCAAATGAGAAACGACATTCACCCACAATGGGTCGGTTTCGTAATATGGCAGGTTTAAATCTAGATCTATTTGCGTATTACCATCAAAACTCAATGTTTTGAGTAAAGGCTCAGCCCTTGAGCGTAATGGTGTTTGTTGCAAAAATATAAGCGCATCCTGAATCTGACTTTGTAAAACACCTTTTACTTGTACATTTTTACTGGTTTTTAAAGCTGGAATATTAATTAAGGCCTGACTGATATCCACGTTTTTACTAACACCATGCTGAATGGCAACTTGCAAATCACCTTCACTAAAATGAATATCTGCATTAATTTCCTGTAGCATTGGCCACTGAGGATTATATTGAATTTCGGCATTTTCAATAGTAAACAAGGCATCAAAACGACCACGGCCATTTTCAAAAGGAAATTCACTCAAATCACCCTGAATGATCACCTCGCCTTGATTGATTTGCCCAGAGACGAATGCCTGATCTAACCAGTTAACGGCATCCTTACCCATTGCTTTTGCAGGTAGATAAGTTGAGATTTTGCTGATATCCGTAAAATCGCTAAAACTCATTAGCAAATTCAGTTTTGGTGCATTTTTAAGCTTCGGCAGTGTCAGATCAAAATCAAACTCAGTCTGAAAGTCAGGACTATTGATCTGTAACTCTCGGCTAGTTAACAACCAACTGTCGGCAAATTGCTGCCAATCTATACTACCATTAATTACATTATTAACGAGCGGATTCCTGAATAAGTCTGGTGTATCGATTGATACCTTATCGCTGACTAAATTGATACGCCCCCAGGTATTGGTGCCTTTAATATAGCCACTCAAACCTTGAATGTGTGGAATGCTATTAACACTTGCATTACCTAAATCACTGAAACTGCCTTGTAAAGCAAATTGCTGAAAATCAGCTTGTACATAAACAGAAAAGTTACTCAGCCAACCACTAGGATTAAGTTGCAGCCATTGATCTAGCTGTTTATCTTCCGATATAAATAGAGGGGTAACATGGGCTAGTGCGGCTAAATTCAATTTCTTGATCACCATGGCAAGATTACTTTGCAGGTCTTTATGAAAATAAAACTCACCATCGGTCCAATGTTGTTGATCGGCGACAATATCCAGATCATATGCACTTAAGCGCCAACCTGTTTCGTTGTTTAACCAACTTAGATGTCCTTGCAGTGCATCCAGTTTCAATATTTTGCCAGCCGAATTAGCCAGATTGAATTGTTGTGCCTGGAAATAAGCTGCTATTCGATATGCACTACCCTTATTCCAATCACTCCACACCCTGATATCGCCTGATCCAGATTGAAGTTTAAAATCTTGCACAACATTACTTTCACCCCATGCTGGGCCTTGTAGCCCCTTGCCTTCAATATATATCTGGCCATCCAGCTGTTGCACATCAAAAATGTTACCGGTAAGTAATGCTGAAATACGTAGGGACTTGCCAAACTGTTCTGGCAAAGTGGTCAAGGCGTGAATCTCATGCTGTTGCTGATCATTTTTTAGCAACACATCGACATTATGAAAAATGACTGTCTCTTGGTGATTTTTTAAATCTTCCCAACTAATATCACTGTGCAGGAGCTGATATTTTTTAGCCTGCATCAGCCAATCGGGTTTGCTATCACTACTTTTGATACCTGCAATGGCAATATTGCCATCTTGATAACGGACCAGCTTCAGCTTGGCACCAATCAAAGAAAAAGAACTGGCGTTTAATATATCTGCGGTGCTTAGTAATTGCAGTAAATTGATACTCACCACAATTTCTTTTAACTCTATTGCGGGTTGAGTAGCCGAATTATCCTTTTCAACTTCAATATCTTGCAACATAACACTAGGCGTAAAATAGCTAACAGATGCACGTAATTTACCAATGTGCAATGTAATATGCGTTGTTTCCCTAATTTTTTGCTCCAGTTCAGCTTTAAATTCACTAATATCTGACAAAAAAAATCGCACAAAGCTTGTTATTAAAGCTAAGAGAATTAAGCCACCCAACAACAGATATCGCGCAACCCGCGAAAGGTGAAGAATTACCAAAATACTTGCCTACAATAAAACCACATCGTAATGTTCCTGGCTGTATTCGGCTTCTGCTCTAATTTTTATCCCTACCCCTAGAAACACTTCCAATTCAGCCAACATATCGGCTTCTTCATCCAGCAACATTTCAACAACCTGTTCAGAGGCCAAAACCATAATCTGTTTCACATTGTACTGCCTTACAACGCGAATGATTTCTCTAAATACCTCCAGACAAATAGATTCAGGAGTCTTCAATACTCCACGTCCACCGCAAGTCGAGCAAGGCTCACATAAAATATGCTCAAGACTTTCACGGGTTCGCTTACGCGTCATTTCGACTAAACCCAATGCCGAAACTTCTGTAATTTTAGTTTTAGCATGATCCTTATCCAGCGTGCGCTGTAGTGCAGTCAATACTTGTTTTTTGTGTTCATTACTCTGCATATCGATAAAATCGATAATAATGATGCCGCCCAGATTTCGTAGCCGTAGCTGTCTAGATATGGTTTGCGCTGCTTCCAGATTAGTTTTAAAAATAGTTTCTTCAAGATTACGCCCACCCACATAGCCACCGGTATTAACATCTACCGTTGTCATGGATTCGGTTTGATCAAAGACCAGATGACCACCGGATTTCAGCTTCACTTTCCGGTCCAAAGCCTTGCTGATTTCATCTTCGACATTATAAATATCAAATAAAGGTCTTTCCCCGGAATAATGTTCAATAATGGCTACCATTTCTGGAACAAAGGTTTCTGCAAACTCAACTAAGCGTAGAAAAGTTTCGCGAGAATCAATACGTACCTTTTCAATGCCCTCTTTGTATAAGTCGCGAAGTGTACGAATACTTAGCGGTAAATCTTCGTGAATTAGGGTTTTAACCTTTGCAGATAAACTTTTCTCAAGGATAGATTCCCATAATTTATGCAAAAACCTCATATCAGAATGCAGAATGACTTCTTCAACACATTCAGCTGCAGTACGCGCAATGAAACCACCTGTTACGGCGTTTTTTTGCAAATAGTTCTCAATACAAACCCTTAAGCGTACACGCTGCTCATCACACTCAATACGTTGCGATACTCCTGAATTATTTGCATAAGGCATATAAACCTGATACCGGGAAGGAATCGAAATATCAGTGGTTAATCGCGCACCTTTATTCCCGAGCGGATCTTTGGTGACTTGAACGACAAGATTTTGTCCCTCTTTCAAGTAATGTTCAATATTGTCAGAACCCATCGCTAATTCTTGACTATTAAAGTCTGACAAATGCAGAAATGCTGCTTTATCAAGGCCAATATCTACAAAAGCGGCCTGCATACCAGGCAATACTCGACACACTTCACCCTTATAGATATTACCAACCAATCCTTTCTGTCTTACTCGCTCGATAATCAGTTCCTGCAAAACCCCATTTTCGATCAATGCAACACGGGTTTCAGGCGGGGTAATATTAATTAAAATTTCTTCACTCATGTGATTACTTCGATCCCTTGTTGGGCTAATAGTTGCGCGGTTTCAAATAACGGTAAGCCCATCACGCCGGAAAAACTGCCAGTAATCGATTCAATAAAAATGCTGGCCAGACCCTGTATTGCATAGGCACCCGCCTTATCAAGCGGCTCACCTGTATGACAATAAGCAATAATTTCATCCTGACTCAGCATCCGAAATCTAACTTCGCTAATACTGACAGCCTGCCAGTGCTGATTTCCTCGCAAAGAAATAGCGCTATACACCTGATGAGTACGCCCCGATAATCTGCTTAATAATTCAACAGCATGTTGCTCATTATCCGGCTTCCCCAAAATCATACCGTCGCAAACGACACTGGTATCCGCAGACAATATGGGTAATTTTTGATTCATTACAGCCAGACAAGCAGCGGATTTCTCTGCAGCAACCCTTTGGACATATCTTAATGGTAACTCTCCAAGCAACGGCGTTTCATCAATATCAACCACCTGGATTTGATGGGAAATACCAATCTGTTTAAGTAATTCACTACGACGTGGCGAAGCAGAAGCAAGTATAATTTGTGCAGACATTAAAACTATGAATCGAAAATATTAATATTAGACAGTTTAGCGCATCTCTTAACAATGCGGTGATTGTAACCATACTTGATACAAAAATTAAATCTGCAAATTTTACCGATGATACGGATGTTTGTTTAACAGACTCCAGGCTCGGTAAATTTGTTCCGCTACGATCACTCTAACTAAAGGATGCGGAAAAGTCAGGGGAGATAAACTCCATGATTCGTTGGCTAATTCTTTAACTTGTTGCGACAAACCTTCTGGCCCGCCCACCATTAAGGCTACAGGAGAACCATTCCCAAGCCAGCGTTGTAAGGATAAAGACACATCTTGAGTTGTCCATGGTTTACCGGGAATATCCAGGGTTACTATATGGACCCTGTTCGGCAAGGCAGCAATCATGCGCTCACCTTCTTCCTTAGTGATACGATCAATATCACCACTGCGACGTTTATCAGGAGCAATTTCTTTTAATACGAGTTCGCATTCCCTGGGCAGCCTTTTGGCGTATTCATTATAGCCTTGCTGAACCCAATCCGGCATACGATTTCCAACGGAGATGAGATGTATTTGCATAGCTCGACAGGATACACATTCAC